>DASYBA010000142.1:0-9543 GCA_036501005.1 Candidatus Xenobia bacterium
GTGTTCCTGGATCCGACAGACGGCACTCTGAACCGCATGCTGGGCGCCGTCGGGGGTCCCGTGCCGGACTGGCTGCAGACGTACCCCATGCTGTCTTTGTGCGTCTACAACACCTGGCGGGGCACGGCATTCTCCATGCTACTGTTCGACGCAGCCCTCCGAGGCATTCCAGTCTCTTTCTACGAGGCCGCCGCCGTCTCCGGGGCCTCCGCCCTGCGCCAGTTCTGGGACGTCACCCTGCCCATGCTGAAACCCCAGTTGATGACCGACATGATGATGATCACCCTGTGGACGTTCAACGACTTCAGCCCGTATCTACTCACGGGGGGCGGGCCGGCCTTTCGCACCGAGGTACTGCCGATATTCACCTATCGGGTGGCCTTCCGGAGCTTCGACCTGGGCTACGGCGCGGCGCTGTCGATGTTGTTGCTGGTCGTCAATCTGGGACTCGCAGTCATCTACATGCGGTCGATGAAGAAGAAGGCTGCATGAGCCGGGTGCTGCGCATGACGGTGCTGGTGTTCTTCTTGTTGTATTTTCTGCTACCGCTGTTGTGGCTGGTGACGGCGCCGTTCTGCAGCCAGCCCTCCATGCGCCTGGAATGGCCCGACTGGACGCTGGCCAATTTTGCGGCCTTGGGACAGGCGCGCGGCGCTTTCGCTGCCTTTGGTAATTCGATATGGATATCTGCGGTGACGATGGTGCTGGTGGCCCTTTGCTCGACGCCGGCCTCCTACACGCTCTCCCGCTACCAGTTCAAGGGGCGGGACCTGATGATGTCGGGTCTGCTCCTCTTCTCCAGCGTGGTGACGGGGGTGGCGGCGATTGTGCCGTTGTTCATCATCACGTTGCGGCTGGGGCTTCTCGATACGCTGACCGGCATCATCCTGGTCATGGCCGGCGGGATGCTCCCCTCGGCCCTGTTCATGATGAAGGACTTTGTCGAGACGTTGCCTCGAGCCTATGAAGAAGCGTCGCTCATGGATGGGGCCACGCCATGGGAGACATTCAAGAACATTGCCTGGCCGTTGCTGACGGGGGGCACCGCCGTGGTGGGCCTTCTCACGTTCGTCAATGCGTGGGGCAACTTCCTCGTGCCCTACATCCTGACCCGCAGCCCGGAGAAAGCGCCCGCCGCGGTCGCCATCTACAGCTTCTTCTCGCAGACCGGCCTGCCGCTGTACAACCAGGTGGCGGCGTACTCGCTCTTGTACACGCTGCCGGTCTTGATTCTCTATCTACTATTGCAGAAGGTCTACGGGTTCCAGTTGCACGGAGGCATCAAAGGATGACCGGTATCGAATTTCGCGGCGTCATCAAGAAATACGGCACGGTGACGGCCCTCCAGGAAGTGAACCTGAAGATCGAGCCCGGGGAGTTCTTCACCCTGCTGGGGCCGTCCGGCTCGGGCAAGACGACGTTGCTGCGGCTCCTGGCTGGCCTCGAGACGGTGTCGGGCGGGCAGTTGTTGTTCGACAATGAAGATGTCACCAACGTGCCGCCGTGGAAGCGGCAGATCGCCATGGTGTTCCAGAACTACGCTTTGTATCCGCACATGACGGTAGCCCAGAACATCGAGTATCCCTTGAAGTTACGCAAGGTGCCGAAGGCGGAGAGCGACAAGCGGGTGCAAGAAGTGGCGGATGCGCTGCAAATCGGCCACCTGCTGGCCCGCAAACCCACGCAGATCTCGGGCGGGCAGCAGCAACGGGTGGCCCTGGCACGGGCCCTCTCCCACAAGCCCAGGCTGTTCTTGTTCGACGAGCCGCTCTCGAACCTGGATGCCCGGCTGCGGCTGGATGCTCGGGCCTTCATCAAGAACCTGCAACGGCAGTTGAACATCACCTCGGTCTATGTCACGCACGACCAGTCGGAGGCCATGGCGCTGTCGGATCGGATGGCCGTCCTGGCCCACGGCGTGATGAAGCAGGTGGGCACGCCCCAGGAGGTCTACCACAAGCCGTCCGATGCGTTCGTGGCGGCCTTCGTGGGCAGCCCGCCCATGAACCTGTTGAAGGCGGAAGGGGTGGGGGAGGGCGTGCGCCTGGCGGGCCACGTGTTGAAAACCGATACGCCGCCACCGAGCGGGAAGATGCTGCTGGGCGTGCGGCCGGAGGCGTTGCAGTGGATCAACGAGGGGCCGGTGCCCGCCAAGGTGGTGGTGAGCGAGGACTTCGGCCACGAGACGCTCATCACGGTCGACATCGAAGGCCAGCATGCGGTCGTCCGTTCGACGGGGGTCGGACCTGAAACAGGCGCAGTCGGCGCAGTATCGATCCGCATGGACCGGGCCTGCTTCTACCCTGACACGGACTGAGCCTCTCCCGCTGCTTGGTTTCCCCTCCACCCGAGAACTCCCCCGCAATCACGCCACCTTCTTGGCGTGGTCGGCCACCGGCGAAGGCGTGGGGGCCGGGGCCGGCTTGTCGGTTTCCATGGTCAGCATCTCGAACTGGTCGATCATCTGCGCCAGGGTGTATTGGAATTCGCCGTTGCCCAGGTCCTTGACCGCATCGCTGGGTGGATTCGAACCCCACGGATTGCGAATCGTCACCAGGCGGGTCTTCGGATCGTAGCCTTGCAGGCTGTAGGCGTGTCCGTCGATGAGGCCGTTGGTGTACGTGCGGGTGGGCCCATCCTGCGGCTTATGATTCGGTGACGGTGCGTCGTACGTGCTGACCTCTACGATCTTCGGGTTGGTGGGATCGGCGAACGCATCGGTCAACTGTTTGTGGATGTCAGCCAGCGCGACCGACGGAATTTCCTCGTCGGACGCATCGTGCCCCGTGACAGCTTGGATGCCCAGCACGGGATCCTGGCCGTCCTCGCCCTTCCTCCCCGTCCCCGGATGAAGCGCATTCTCCCACGCCGTCTCGTAGTCGGTGGCCCACGTTCCATTGGCGCCAGAGCTGGCGTGCAGGCAGATCTCGGTCTCCGTCGGCGAGGTCACCCGCTGGGGCGACACAAATCGATACGGGAACGTGATGGTGCAGCTTCCGTCGGCATTCTTCTCGCTCCAGCCGGCCACCCGGTCGGGATGGAAGCGTACCTCGTCGTCCAGCGCGGAGAGGAAGTAACAGTCACCGACGTCTCCCTGCTGCAGCGCCTTGTAGTCGAGCGGCCCGTTCAAGTGATCGTACGCGGCTGTCTTGAGAACGTTCTGGTTCTCCTCGAACTTGTGGCCCAGCTTGACTTTCTCGAAGTCGGCGAGCGTGACGAAGGCCCCCTGGTTGGCCTTGGCCAGATCGTCGAAGCCTTCCGCGACGACAGCCAGCGCGGCGGCGTCGTCGCCGGTGATCTTCGCGTCGACGACCCTTTTGTCGACGTCTGCCCGGCTCAACTGCCCCGGCTTGCTGGCCCAGCCGGGCAGATCCCTGGCGAGCACCGCGTTGAAGGCGTCGTCCGAATTCATGACGGCACCGGCGACAGCCACCGTAGGCGCTACGACTGCCGCGAAGGCGGCGGCCGGTGAGGGATTCGGCGGCAGGGCGGGCGGCGCGCTGCACGACAGCGTGGCCACATCCCGAGGATCCGGTGTCGGTGTCGCCCCTGCCATGCCGCGAGCCAATTGGAAGGTCGAGAGCCGGCGAGAAACGCCAGTGACCATGGTTCTCACCCCTAATGCGCTAGTCTGCTTCTCCTATTATGCGTAACAGGGTTGTTAATAAGGTTGACGTTTGGTTAACGTCTGGTCAGGGCTGCTCGGCGGGCCCCTCGGGCAGGTCGGCCTCGGCAAACAACTGTGCGACGGTGCCATGAAAGCCGGGCAGGGCCTCGTCGGCCAGGTCCTGGTCCCGACGCAGCATGCGAGGGGCCGCCTCCGGCTTGAAGACCGTGACGCTACGGTCGACCCCATCGACGACCCAGACGAGCTGGGCGCCGTTCGAGAGGAACCATTCGACTCGCTTGTGAACCTCGTTGAAACCTTGTCCGGGGGAGAGAATCTCCACCGCGAGGTCGGGAGCCCCGAGCAGGGGCTGGTTGGGGGGGGAGCCCTGCGCCCGTGCTGCTGAGATAAACGACACGTCAGGAATGAGCGAACCCTCCGAGGTGTTAGCTCGGGGCGTGCTGCGGGTTTCTGTCATGACTCTCCCCAGACCGGCTGGGCGTGCCCACTGCCGCAGGAGGTAGTAGCAGGTTCCCTGCAGGGTACCATGCCTCTGGTTGGGCATATCTTCCTCTTCGTCCCATTTCGGAAAGACTTCCCCATCCAGCCACTCCAGAGGTGGCTCCTGCTCGGGGAGTTCGAGGAACTCTTCAAACGTCATCCTGGACTTCAGCATGCGAGCGGTATTCCTCAATTGCGACGGCCGGCCCTGTGCAGGTATGGCCTTCCACATGGGTAAAGGCTCCTGGCATGAAGCTCATTTTGGCCAATCCCCGAGGGTTCTGCGCCGGCGTCGCCCGGGCCATCGACATCGTCGAACTGGCCCTCGCCGCTTATGGCGCTCCCGTCTACGTCCGTCACGAAATCGTGCACAATCGACACGTGGTCGAAGAACTGCAGAAACAAGGCGCCATCTTCGTCGACGAGACTGCTGCGGTGCCCGAGGGCGGCGTCATCGTGTTCAGCGCCCACGGCGTAGCCCCCACCGTGTGGCACGAGGCCAAGGCCCGCCACCTGAGGATCATCGACGCCACCTGCCCCCTCGTCACCAAGGTCCACCTGGAGGCTATCGGATACGCCAAGAAGGGCTACTCCATCGTACTCATCGGGCACGCCGGCCACCCGGAAGTAGAGGGCACCATGGGCGAGGCGCCCCACGCCACCTGGCTGGTCCAATCGGTCGAAGACGTGCAACGGCTGGACCTGCCGGATCCCGACAAGGTCATCGTCCTGACCCAGACGACGCTGTCCGTCGACGAGACCATCGACATCCAGGACGCCGTTCGGGCCCGCTTTCCCGCCCTGCGGGTGCCGCGCAAGGAAGACATCTGCTACGCCACCAGCAATCGCCAACTGGCGGTCAAGGAGCTGGCCCGGTTGGCTGACGTGGTGCTGGTCATCGGAGCCGCCAACAGCTCCAATTCGAAACGCCTGGTAGAGGTCGCCCTGGCGGCCGGTACCCGGTCGTATCTGATCGCCAGGGCTGCCGACATCGATTCCGAGTGGTTGAGCGGTGCCGGCTGCGTGGGGCTGTCGGCCGGCGCCTCTGCCCCCGAGGTGCTGGTGCAGGAGGTCGTTCGCTACCTGCAGGGTCGGGGGGCAACCGAAATCGAGGATTTGACGGCGGTGGAAGAGACCATGACGTTCAACCTGCCCCGCGCCCTGGCCGAGACCGTCCGCACCAAGGGGGTCGGCGCCCCCATTCTCGAGCGCCACGCCGCCCACCGATGACGACGGCCGAGCTGCCTTTGCTGGCCCGCCATCGCGAGGCGGGCGCCGTCCTGGGGGAACAGGATGGCTGGCAGGTTCCCCTCTCGTACGGAAATCGCATCGGTGAACATACCGCGGTTCGAACCGGGTGCGGCGTGCGGGACGTATCGTATCGAACTCGGCTTCGACTGAGCGGGGCCGATCGAACGTCCTGGTTTCATGGGATGTGCACCCAGAACATCAAGGCCCTCAAACCTGGCAGTGGCGCTCCCGCCTGCTGCATCAACGACATCGGCCGCCTGCTCTTCGACATGGTCGTCTACGTGCGGGCCGACGAGATCTTGCTGGAGCTTGATGGCCCCCTGCGGGACAAGGCCATGGAGTGGCTGGACCGCCACGTGATCACTGAAGACGTGGTGGTGGAAGACGTATCGAACCAGTTCCTGGCGCTCGAACTGGCGGGTCCGACGGCAGTGTCCGCCTTTCCAGGCCTGCCGGAGGCGCCCTTCGGAGTGGCGGACCACGAAGGCGCCATCCTGTTGGGGAGCCACGGCACCGGTACCGCGACCTGGCAGTTGTGGGTCCGCCCCGGCCGTATCGATACCCTCTGGTCTCAACTCCACGCCAAAGCTCGCCCGTACGGCCTCGAAGCCTGGGAGACCCTGCGGCAGGAGGCCGGCCATCCGGTCTACGGCCAGGACATGGACGAGGAGAACAACCCCCTGGAAGCCGATCTGCACGCCGCCGTGAGCCTGGACAAGGGCTGCTATACCGGGCAGGAGGTCATGGCCCGCCTGACGTTCCGCCAGGGCCCGGTACGGTCTCGCATGGGGCTCAGGTCGTCGGAGCTGCTGGCACGTGGCGAGGAGCTGCTGTGGCAGGACAAGCCCATGGCCCGCGTCAGCAGCAGCACTCAGTCACCTACTCTGGGGTACCCCATCGCCATGGGCTACGTACGGCGGGAGTGCAAGGCGCCCGGAACGGCATTGAGGCGCGCCAACGGCGGCACGGTCGAAGTCGTTGACGTGCCCTGGGTCAAGTAGCCAGTTCGTCGGTGCGGGCGGCCATCACGAAGTCGTTCTGGTGGAGCCCTTTAATCTTGTGGCTCCACCACGTCACGGTCACCTGGCCCCACTCGGTCAAGAGCGAGGGATGGTGATCGGCGGCTTCGGCCGCCTGTCCGACCCGATTGGTGAACGCCAGCGCCTCGACAAAGTTCTTGAATCGATAGGCCTTCTCGAGCTGGTCGACCCCGTCTCGCTTGGCGATACGCCAACCGGCGAGTTCACCGAGCCAGCGGTTTCGCTCTTCCTCAGTCGCCAGCGGAGCATCTCCGTGGCATGCGACACACGGCATTTTAGATAACGTCATGCGACCCTCAGCGGCTTGTCGAGGAGCCGCAGGAAGCCTTCCGCGGGGTGGCACTTCTCCTCCACGATGTGGTGGATGGCCTCGGCAAGCTTCTGCGGATCGTGCCGCACCAGATTGGTTTCACTGATGAGCGAAGCCAGAATGCACTCCACCCCCAGCTTCTGGACGTCCTCGACGTCGGCCAGCACTGGGTAGGCCCCTTCAGCTTCGTACTTGCGCAAGAGCCGCTGCGGCACTTCGTCGTTGAGGAGGGCGAAGTCGACCAGCGGATCGCCCAGGTGATCGACGAGGGCCATGACGTGGTCCGAGGCTTTGAAGCCGTCGGTCTCGCCCGGCTGCGTCATCACGTTGCAGACGTAGATCTTGACGGCCCGGGACTGTCGAATCCCGTCGGCCACACCCCGCACCAGCAAGTTGGGCAGCACACTGGTATACAGGCTCCCGGGCCCGAGGATGATGAGGTCGGCCTCCCGCAGCGCGGCCAGCACGTCGGGCTGGGGAGAGCAGTTGTCGGGCATCAGCATGACCCGCTTGAGCTTCTGCCGTTGTCGGGGAATTTCGGATTCGCCGCAGATGATGGTGCCGTCTTCGTACTCGGCGCACAGCGTGCTGGTATCGAGGGTGGCCGGCAGCACCCGCCCTCGAATGGCCAGGATCTTCGAAGTCAGCTTGACGGCCTGGTCGAAGTCACCCCCGGCCACGCCGGTCAAGGCCGCCAGGAAGAGGTTGCCGAAAGAGTGGCCCCCGATGTCGTCCCCTTCCGCAAAACGATACTGAAACAGCTCCGACAGCAGGGATTCGTCGTCGGCCAAGGCCACCAGGCAGTTGCGGATGTCGCCCGGCGGCAGCACGCCGAGCTCCTTGCGCAGCCGTCCAGAGCTCCCGCCGTCGTCCGATACCGATACGACCGCGGTAATGTTGGACGTTTCCGCCTTGAGGCCTCGCAGCAGGCTGGACAGGCCCGTGCCGCCGCCCACCACCACGACCTTGACGCCGGGGCTGAAGTGCCGCTCGTACACGACCTCCACCAGTTGCTTGCTTTCGAACGGCACCAGGGCGTGATAGATGGACTGAAACCAGCCTCGAATGCCGAAGACGATGGCCGTCACGCCCACCACCATGCAGGCGAGTTCCAGCCCGTAGGGGGGTACGTTCCAGCCCGTCTCGGTTCGCACCCACGCTTCGGCATCGAAGATGTCTCGATCGCGGAGCAGATAGACGAAGCCGAGCGTGACCAAGATGACGCCCACGACTGCCAGGAGCAGCCACCGCTTGATGCGCATGCCGGGCAGGAGCCACTTGCCCATCGCGGCCATGCGGCGTCGCACTAGCTTGGATCCTTCTTCTGGATGTCCCGGTGGTCGAGGCAGACGTTGTAGTCTCGCTCGGCCAGGAAGCCGCCCAGTTCGTTGGCGATGGTGACGGAGCGGTGCTTGCCGCCCGTGCAGCCCAGCGCGATGGTCAGATGCGTCTTGCCTTCCCGCACGTAGTACGGCATGAGGAACCCCATCATGTCGAACAGCTTGGTGAGGAACGTCTGCGTCTCGGGAAACTGCAGCACGAAGTCGCGGACCTCGCCGTTCTGCCCGGTGCGGTGGCGGAAGTCGGCGACATAGAATGGATTGGGCAGGAATCGCACGTCAAAGATCAAGTCCGCATCCAGGGGCACGCCATGCTTATACCCAAACGACATGATGGTGACGTCCAGCTTGCGTTCGGTCGACGTTGTCGAATAGCGACGCTCGATTTCATCGCGCAACTGGCGAGCCGACAGGCTGGTCGTATCGATCACGGTCTGCGCCATGTCTCGCAGGCCCTGCAGGAGCCGCCGCTCTTCCAGGATGCCGTCGACGATGCGCCCTCCATCGGCCATCGGATGCTTGCGCCGGGTCTCGCTGAAGCGCCGCACCAGCACGTCGTCCGAGGCCTCCAGGAACAGCATTTCGTAGTCGTAGCCGAACCTCGGAATTTCTTCCAGCGCCCCCTTCAGCTCGTTGAAGAAGCGGCGCACCCGGGCGTCCAGCACCAGCGCCACCTGGCTCACCTCGGAAGCGTGGCAGAGCTGGGCGAACTTGGGCAGGAGGCCGGGCGGCATGTTGTCGACACAGAAATAGTTCAGGTCTTCAAAACAGCGAGCCACCAGGCTCTTGCCTGCCCCCGAAAGGCCCGTCACGACAACAAACTTACCGATAGCCACGGTGCGAGCTTCGGGACCGGGGCTGCTGAGCCTCCCGAAACACAGCGTGTTTACCTCCTGGTTCACCCTCGGCACTTGAGAAGTGGGAGGTCCCGAGGCATAATTCAGCCATCGGGAGGGCGTTGACCATGAAAGAAGAGATAGAGGGACTCCGGGACCAACAGCGGTCGGACTTCGACTTTGTCATCAAGGCATTGGCACATCAGCGCGATGTCTTCAACGAGGTCCGTCGGACCGCCCAGGAAGGCAAGCGGATCGCCGAGGAGAGCAAGCGGATTGCCGAGGAGAGGCGCGGCGGCCATGGACCAGACTCAGCAGGCTCTGGAGACCTGGGGCAAGCGGTCCACCCTGTTGCATCGACGTCTGGCCCGGCGGGTGACTCGCCTGGAGAAGGGGCAGCCGCCGGCCGCTTGACTCTCAAGGCTCCGACTCAACGCCACCGCCAACTTTGGGAGACATGAAAAAAGGCCCTGGGAGGTCATCCCAGGGCCTTTGGTCGAGCCGGTGAGGGCTAGAAGTCGACGACGGTGAACACGCCGTTGGGCGGGGTCGTGACCTCATGGCCGTCGCCGCCGTTGTCGGGCGTCGCCGCTGCAAGGGCTTGCAGATCGACGACCAGGGCGGCTGAGCCGTTGTTGTCAGCGCCGAGTCCGATGCC
>DASYBA010000143.1:0-11981 GCA_036501005.1 Candidatus Xenobia bacterium
CTCGATCTCGTGGCGCGGCTTCAGCAAGATGGAACCTCCGTCGTGGCCTGTTATCATTATAGCTCTTCACGACAGGGAGTCTAGCAAGCGAATCTTGCCTTGACGTGTCGGCGATGTCATGTCTTCTTTGCCGCCAGGTTAACGGTCACCGGTTTCGCAGGATCCGTCCCGGCCGGTCCTAAATTTATTCAACAGATGGAAATGCGGGAGCGGTTGGATCCGGGGGTACAGCACCTGCTGCGGGTGACTCGTTCGATTTCACAGGTCCTCGACGTAGACGACCTGTTGGAGCGAGTGCTGGATGCCGCCATCGAGGTGACTGGGGCGGAGCGGGGTTGCCTCTTGATTCTCGACCCGAAAGAGGTGGCTTCGCCCGACCAGTACATCCAGAAACGCGTGTTCCGCAAGATTTCCCCGAGCGATCTGGAGACCTCAGAGTTCAAGCCCAGCCTGACGGTCATCGGCAAGGTGATGGAGACACGGGCCGGCTTGATCCAGTCGGATGCTGTCGCGCTGCCCGATGCCAGCGTCAGCATCATGAGCGCCCATCTGCGGTCCATCCTCTGCGAGCCGCTCCTGATCCGCAAGGACCTGGTCGGCATCATCTATCTCGACTCCAGCACCATCGCGTCGCTCTTTACGGAGTACCACCAGGACTTGCTGCGGTCGTTTGCGGCCCAGGCGGCCATCTGCCTGGAGAATGCCCGGCTGTTCTCGGAGGTGCAGGAAGCCACCCGGCGCCACATGGAGGAGGAGCTTCGACTGCGCGAGCTGGAGACCCGCAAGGACGTGCTGTCGGCTTTCGTGGCGATCGCGTCGCACGATCTGAAGAACCCACTGACCGTCATCAAGGGCGGGTTGCAGATCCTGGAGCGGCTGGAGATCCCCCCCATCGGCCAGGAGCTGCTGGTGCACATGGAGCGGTCCGCGCAACGGGCCATTCGCCTGGTCCAGACGTATCTCGATGCCCTGAGCCTGGAAGAAGGGCAGAAGCTGGACCTGCGATCGAAACCGGTGGTGTTGGCCGAACTCGTCGATCGTGAGATCGAGACGGTGGCGGCCAGGCTGCCGGATGACCGTCGCTCGCGCTTCACCTTCGACAATCAGATGCCGCGGGATCTGCGGGTAGAGGCCGACGAGGGGCGGTTGGAACAAATTGTCGGCAATCTAATCGATAATGCGGTCAAATACTCCCCAGAGGGGGGCGTCATCCAGGTTCGAGCGCGAACCAACGGCGAGGCGGTGGTCGAGATCCAGGACCACGGCCTGGGCATCGACGACGAAGCGCGCCAGCGACTCTTTCAGCGGTTCGTGCGGGTCGGCAAGGCCAAGAATATCCTGGGCAGCGGCCTGGGCCTGTGGATCGTCCGCCGGCTGGTCGAGCTCCAGGGGGGCACCATCGAGGTGGACAGCGTGCCCGGCCAGGGCTCGACCTTCCGCTTCACGCTACCGTTGCCCAAGCCCGTCAGCGACGAGCCAAACCAGACATGATGCAGAGGGCAAAAATCAGCGGCAGTCCGACGAGCGTCATCACGGTCAGTGCATCGGAGGCGTCGCCAAGCGCGTTGACCCAGCCCGTGCTGCTATCGAAAAGCTCCTGTCCGGCGAGGAAACAGAACAGCGTGGTGCCGCCGACCCCATAAGTGAAGAGAGCAAATCCGCCGGCGTGGGCCAGGGGAACAGCGGTGGCATGCTGTGAGCATTTCCACCCGAGGGCGGCCGTCGTCAGCAGCGTCACAGGCCACAGACTTGGGAGCAGGCGGTGAGCCATCAGAGGATTCGCCACCGCCGCAGCACCTGCAGCGCCCAGCACAAAGGCACTGCACAGTGCCAACGTCAGTTGCTGTGCCCGAGTCAAGTCCTACGTTGGGAAATGTAGGTCACCCCCACATTATAGCAGACCTTCGTGTAACGGACAGGGCGCGTTACATGCCCCCCATGTAACGTCAGGGGCGCGTTACAGATGAGCGTCGCTCTTTTGTCAGCGTTCATGTGGGCCGCCGCTTGGCCTCTCATGCCGCTCTCCTCGCTGGCCTGGCACTGTCGTATTGGTTCGCCGTCCAGGGCGTGGCCTGTATCGGACTCCTGGCGGTTCGGCCTGGCAACTGGATGACGCGGTAGTTCTACCTCTGCCAGTGGCTCTGCGGCGCTGTCCTGGGCTATATGTGCCTGGCCGTTGTGGCATGGCTGCCGCTCACCTGGTTGCATGTTTGCTCACGGTTTTACCTGCCAGGCCGCCAACAAGATGGGCACGCCCAGCAACACGAACACCGCGACCACGTCGGCCGCATTCGATAGACCCTGGGCCCAGCCCGTCGCCCCCAGCCGCAGACTCACGACGCAGCTCAGCCCCAGCATGACCATCAAGCCAACCAGGCGGGGGAGCCATTTCGATACGCCGAAGAACAGGACGATTGGCCATTTCCACCCCCGGGTTTTGGCTGCTACGGCCAGCAGCAGTGAAGCCATCCAGACGCCGAAGCAGAGGCTTACACAGACCAATGGGCCATCAGCTCGGACGACGAGCATTGTCTCGGTCCAGGAGAGCACCGCCCCCGCGTGCTTCTCGGCCGCGGCAAAAAGTGCCCCCAGCGCGAAGGCCAGGAACAGCGTGCCAGCCAGCTCGCCCCGCTTCATGGCCGGGACTCCCGGGTGGCCCGCTCCAGCGGCAGCAGGATGGCTAGCAGGAGGTCGGGTCCCACCAGCCAGCACAGCACTAGCGCGAAGGCCGACCACCACTCCAGGCAGGCGCGCCAGTGGCGCACCGCCAGCCCACCCAGGGCACCGGCCAGGAAAGCAGCGAGCAGAGCCAGCACGATATAGCGGGGACGCATCCCCTCTATTATAGCACCGTTAGAAGCGAATCGCTTCCAGCGCCTCCCGGGCCGATTGGAAGCGGGCCTCCCGATTCTTCATCATGAGGCGGGCGAGCCACTGTTCCGTCTCGGGCGGCAGGTCGTCTCGATAGTAGGTGATGGGCGTAACGTGCCCCTGCAGAATCTTCTTGACCGTAGCGCTCAAGGTCGACCCTTCGAACGGCAGTCGCTTGGTCAACATCTGATAGAAGATCAAGCCGACATTGAAGATATCGGTTCGGTGGTCCACTCGCTTGGTATCGAGCAACTGCTCGGGAGAGATGAACGACGGCGTCCCGAGAGCCGTGCCCGTCGTGGTGATGTTTTTCTGGCCGACCTTGCGGGCGATGCCAAAGTCCATGATTTTCACCACCCCGTCGGTAGTCAGGAAGATGTTCTGCGGCTTCAGATCGCGGTGCACCACGCCGACCGCGTGGATGGCCCCCAGGCCTCGCAGAAGCTGCATCACCAGTCGCCGCGACTCGGCCAAGGACAGCGGGGCCGTCGTCTTGATGTACTCGCTCAGCGGAATGCCATCCAGGAGTTCCATGACGATGTACGGGCTGTTGTCTTCGTGGAACCCCCAGTCGACCATGCGGCACACGTTCGGATGGTTGAGGGTCAGGCCGATGAGGATTTCCCGTCGGAACCGCTCCCGGTGCTCGGCGTCGGTTTCGTCCTCGTTGTAGGTCAGGGCCTTGAGGGCGTAGAGCTGACGGTCGCCCGCTTCATCCTGTGACTCGTCGTCTCGGGCGAACTCGACCAGGTATACCTTGCCCATGCCGCCTTCGCCGAGTCGCCGCAGGATCCGATACGAGCCGATGCGGTTGAGGTCCAGCGGCTGGGGAGGCGCGGGAGCGGGCTGGGGGGTGACGGGCGAGGCCGATGCATCCAGCGTGGGCAGAAAGGGCGATGAGACCGGGGCGACCGGCAGGACCGGAGGGCGAAAAGCAGGCTCACTGGGGGGCGTCGCCGGAGGGTTCGATTCCGGTCGAGAGGGCGGGTTGGAGCCCCTTTTGAACCAGTTGAGCACTCCAGGTGGTTCGTCCAGGCCGGTGGGCGTCCCTGCTGTGGGCTATTGTCCGGCCAGGGTGACGGGCTGCGTCATGAGGGCGGGCCGAGGGGTGCTGGTCGAGCGCCGGCCCACGGGCACTTCTCGTCCATTGGCGGGCAGGGGTGAAACCAGGACGCCCACTTCCAGTTGTGACGTCGCGCCGCCCTTGCAGACCCCGTTGGTCGGCGGTACGTCCGAATAGTCTCTGCCCGTTGCGGTACGGATGTAGCATTCGTCGGCGAGCCGGTCGTGGGTGGGATCCATGCCGAACCAGCCCACCTCGGGCAGCCACACCTCGGCCCATGCATGGCTGGCCTGCGGCGTCTCCGGCCCGCCGCCCGAGTGCAGGTAGCCGCTGACGTAGCGAGCCGGCACCCCGAGGCTGCGCACCAGGACGACCATCAGGTGGGCGAAGTCCTGGCAGACGCCCTGGCGGGACTCCAGCACGCGATCGAGCGGCGTGTCGATGTGCGTCGTGGCGGGAGCATAGTGAAACTCCTCGCGTAGGCGCCGACTGACGTCTCGTACCACGGTCAGCGGATCCTGGCGGCGCTCGCAGCCGATACGGCGGGCATACTCGGTGCACGCCACGGTCGGCGTCGTCAACGGACCCGGCCCGAGCATCTCGGCAAAATCCTCAGCCGCCACGCGAGCATCCAGAACCCGCCACGCGGCTGGCTCCAGAGCGTCCGGAAGTGGCGGGCGCGCCTGCACCTCGACTTCTCCGTCGACGTCGATGCACAGCGACTGGTGGTCTTCGGGAATGTCGAAATGGTGGATCACGTTGCCCAGGTGGTCTTCGTAGCGAAACAGGCGGGCCGTCGGAGACAGCTCGATGACGAGCGACAGGCACTGCTGGAACGAATCCGTGAGCGGGTGCATGCGTAGCTCCATGACCGTCTCCCGAATGGGGCGGTCATAGGTGAAGCGGGTCACGTGTTTGAAATGGTATCGCATGGACTCCCTTCAAAAAACCATGGCGCTGGTGATGGGGTAATTGATGTAGCGGTCATAGATGGCTTCGTGGATCTCCCCGCACTGCCGCTGGATGCCGGTTAAGAAGGGGTGCAGATTCCCGATGACTTCGGGGGCGGGCGTGTAGCTCAAGGTCGCATTGAGACGACCCGCCACGGCCAACGCTCGGTTCCCCTTGCGCGTATTGGTCAGCTCGGCGATGGTCTGCACCCCCTTGTCGACCATGTGCGCAGCGAATCGGATGGAGCGGGGAAACTCGCCGTCCAGCACGAGAAACTCGACGATGCGATCGGGTCGAAGGTCGGCCGTATAGACTTTGCAATAGGCCTCGAACGCGGTGCAGAACTTGAGCAGGCCGACCCATTCCAGGAAGTCGGCCGTTTCCAGGTGCCCGATGTCGGGATAGTGCACATTCAACAGGGTCGCCGTCGCCTGCACACGTTCGACAGAACGTCCGACCAGGATGAACTGCCATCCTTCGTGGCGAGCCAGCGTCGAGTCGGTGATGCCCTGGAATAGATGCACGCCTTCCTTGGTGCGGCGGAAGAACTCGTGGGGCTGGGCATCCCAGATGTCTTCGAGGCGAGTACGGTTGACCGCCAGGTAGAGGCGGTTGAGCTGCTCCCACATTTCCGAGCTGATCTGCTCTCGCACGTTGAGGGCGTTGTGACGCGCCGAGCCGATGCAGTAGTCGATGCTGGCGGGCTGATTGGCGTCGAACGTCAGCAGGTGGGTGATGGCGTAGGGATCGACGAGGTCAGCCGCCTCGCCGGTCACCTGCAGGCTGGCCAGCAGCCTTCGCCAGCGTCGGCTGGCGAAGCTGTGGGCCTCGTCCAACATGAGGTTGAAGGTCACGTCCAGCAGGCGAGCGGTGTGCTCGGCACGTTCCAGGTAGCGACCCATCCAATACAGGCTGTCGGCAACTCGAGATAGCATCAGTCGTACAGCACCCAGGTGTCCTTGCTGCCGCCTCCCTGAGAGGAGTTGACCACCAGCGACCCTTTACGCAGGGCCACCCGGGTCAGGCCGCCGGGCACGATTGTCACGGTGTCTCCATAGAGAATGTAGGGTCGAAGATCGATATGTCTGGGCTCCACCCGACCGTCAATGAAGCACGGGGCGGTGGAGAGACGCAAGGTGGGCTGCGCGATATAGTTGCGAGGGTTGGCTTCCACCGCCGCCCGGAACTCCACCCTTTCGGCCGCCGTACTGTGCGGACCGATGAGCATGCCGTAGCCCCCGGATTCGCCCACCGCCTTGATGACCAGCTTTTCCATGTTGTCTATGGCATAACGCAGGTTCTTGGGATCGGTGAGCAGGTAGGTTTCGACATTCGGGAGGATGATGTCTTCGCCCAGGTAGTATTTGATCATGGCGGGCACGTAGTAGAACATGGCCTTGTCGTCGGCCACCCCAGTGCCTACCGCATTGGCCAGCGATACGCTGCCGGCTCGATAGGCGTTGAAGAGACCCGGTACGCCTAGCACCGAATCCGAGCGGAAGCTGATCGGATCGATGAAGTCGTCGTCGATGCGCCGATAGATGACGTCCACTCGGTGCAGGCCCGCGGTGGTGCGCATGTAGACGACGTTATCGTGCACCAGCAGGTCTCTGCCCTCGACCAGTTGCACGCCCATCTGGCGGGCCAGGAAGGCATGTTCGAAATAGGCCGAGTTGTAGACGCCGGGCGTCAGGATGACGATAGTCGGATCCTCTCGATGGGGTGGCGCCAGCGACCGCAGGGTGGCCAGCAAGACCTGGCCATAGTGGTCGATGGCCCGTACGCCGTAGTTGCTAAAGAGGGGAGGGAAGACCCGCTTCATGACCTGTCGGTTGACCAGCATGTACGAGACGCCGCTGGGCACCCGCAAATTGTCTTCCAGCACGGCAAAGACGCCGTCGTCGGCCCGCACGAGGTCCGTCCCCACCACCGAGATGAACTTGCCTTTCGGCACTCGTACCGATTGCATTTGTCGTCGATAGTGCTTGCACGTCACGACCAGCTCGCGGGGCACTACGCCGTCGCGCAGGATGCGCTCGGCCCCGTAGATGTCCTGCAAGAACAGGTTCAGCGCCGTGATGCGCTGGGTCAGCCCGCGCTCGACGTGGCTCCACTCGGCCTGGGTCAGGATGCGAGGCAGCAGATCGTGCGGGAAGATGCGCTCCGTGCCCTGCCCCTCGCCATACACCGTGAAGGTGATGCCTTGGTGCAGGAACGACTGATCGGCCGCTCGCTGCCTGCGCAGCAGCTCGTCGCCGGTCAGTTCGGTGAGAAGTTTGTAGACGGCCTGGTATTGGGGCCGGGGCTGCCCGTCGGGCGAGAACATCTCGTCGAAGGCCCGATCCAGAGGGTAACCAGCCAGGGGGATGGTGGTCTCAGACTGCATGACAGGACGGCATGGTAGCCGAGACCCGTGCGGTCGTCAAGACAGGAAGTCGCTGTCTGCAGCCAAAGAGGCCCGCCGTGAAGCGGATAATCGTGGTTGGCGGGGGAGCTGCCGGGTGCTTCGGGGCGATCCGCGCCAAGGCCGTGGACCCGGCCGCCGATGTGGTTGTCCTGGAAGCAGCAGCCACTCCCCTCAACAAGGTGCGCATCTCGGGAGGCGGGCGATGCAACCTCACCCACGCGGTGCGGGATCTCGCCCACCTCCTCTCGGCCTACCCCCGGGGCGGCCCCGGCCTGCGCCGCCTCTTGGCGCGCTTTGGTCCCCGGGAGACGGTCGCATGGTTTGAGGGGCACGGCGTGGCGTTGAAGACCGAAGCCGACGGACGCATGTTCCCCATCACCGACGACTCGGCCACGGTGGTGGAGTGCCTGCTCGAAGAGGCGAAGCGACTGGGGGTGCGCATCGAGTGCCGGGCGTGTGTCACCGGAGTCTTTCCGGGTCTGCGGGTCGAGACGGCGGCCGGCGCTCGTCAGGCCGACGCCGTCTTGCTGGCGCCCGGCGGCAGCCGGCGGAGCCACCCCTGGCTGACTCGGCTGGGCCATACGGTGGTCTCCCCCGTCCCATCGTTGTTCACCTTCCACCTGGAGGCGCCGGATCTGGCCGCCTTGGCGGGTATTTCCGTCCCGGCGGTGGAGGGGCGGCTGCAGGTGGGCGAGACAGCCGTGGAGCAGGCAGGAGACCTGCTCTTCACCCACTGGGGCCTGAGCGGACCGATCATCCTGCGTTTGTCGGCCTGGGGGGCCCGCATGCTGCACGACAGCGCCTACCGGGGGCGCCTCGAGCTCGACCTTCTGCCGGGGACGAAAACCCCGGCGCTGCTGTCGGCATTTCAGCAAAACCGCGAGACCACCCGGCGCAGGGAGGTGGGGGCCGACGCGCCAGCCCTCCCTCGCCGCTTGTGGCGAGTGCTCGTCGAGCGGGCAGGCATTCCGCTGGATCGATATTGGTCCGGCGTATCGAATCAGGCCATGGAAGCCCTGTCAGCCCAGGTCAAGCGATTGACCGTGGAGGTGGTAGGCAAGGGCGAGTTCAAAGAGGAGTTCGTGACCGCCGGAGGGGTGCCGCTGGACGAAGTCGATATCGAAACCATGGAGAGCCGACGCACGCCCGGCCTCTATCTGGCCGGGGAAGTCCTGGACGTGGACGGCCTCACCGGCGGCTTCAACTTCCAGAACGCCTGGTCCGGAGGATGGGTGGCGGGTGAAGCGATGGGGCGACGTCCTTCCCCGCCGTAACACAGCTCTCTGGCGAGACAGTCTGAGGACTGGGCCGTTCACAGGGAATCGGTCTGAGGGGCAGAATGCGGACGCCCGTGATCGAGCCGCGCAAATTCAGGGACATCACCGGGCGTTTCGCCACCGGCGTAACCGTGGTAACTTCCCGGCTCGGCGACGAGGTGCACGGCATGACGGTCAACTCCTTCTGTGCCGTTTCGCTGTCGCCTCCTCTGGTGTTGTTTTGCGCCGGCCCCGGCTCCCGCACCACCTCCCTCATCACCCGAAGCGGCGTCTTCGCCATCAGCATCCTCAGCCAGGCGCAGGAAGCCATATCGGTTCTCCTCGCCAGTTCCGATACGAAAGCTGGCGACGAGCTGTTGCGCACGATCCACCAGCACGGCGGGACCGGTTGTCCCATCATGCCAGATTGCGTGGCCTATGTCGATTGCCGCGTAGAGTCAATCCTGCCCGGCGGCGACCACGCCATCATCGTGGGACGGGTCGAGGCCATGGAACTGGGCACCGACGCCCCGCCCCTACTCTTCCATGCCAGTCGGTATCGACACCTGGCTTAAGGCCTGCTGTTCGGCCTTCGTGCCGTGTTCGTGGATCTCCATGATGCGCCACATCAGATGGGCCCTGCGCCATGCAGCGTACACCGCCCGCGGCGCCACCGACTGCAGCCGGGCCAGGTACGCCTGCACTGCCGCCACGGACCAGGCGGTGTGACCCGTGGCATAGTTATCGATACTGTTGTGTAGTCTGAAGTTGAGGGACCACCAGTCATTGCCCCGCTCTCGAGCCTTGGTGATGAAGCTCCCGCCCACCCCGGTCGCCTCGTTGGCCAGATTCAGCCCGAGAAGCTCCGGCATGAACCGGGTGGTATTGAGCGCCATGGCCAGATTCAAGATGGCCTGGAACGGTATCGGAAGCATGTCGTAGGTGGATCGCTCGGTCGGCGGGAGCGAGGCATCGGGTAGACGAGCCTCGAGGTAGCGACGGGAGATCCGGTTATGGTTCCATGCCAGAATGCCGTCGCCCATCTCCGATGCGTAAATGCGGAACAACCACCCGTACTCTTCGACATGGCACCGCCGGACGTCGATGAAGCCTTGCAGCCAGCTCCCATCGAACACACCCGCCATCGACGGCGTCTCACTCTGCCATGCGGGGAGGGCCGGAGACCGTTGCATTTCCCGCTTCCGACGACGGTCGACGTTGAAAGCGTGATGTCGTTCCACCAACTCAAACACCGCCGCCTCGGAATAGGGCGGTGCGTTGTGATCGAGCGCCACCTCCAAGCCAGCCAGAGCCGCTTCTGCCAATGCTCGGCCGTAGAGCCGGATGAGCGGATAGAGTTCTGCGTTGGCCAATCGATAGCACAGCTCCGCGGGCGTGAGCTGGCTCCCGGCCTGGATGGCCTGGGTCCGCAAGGCCTCGGGCTTTGGTGCAGCCGTATAGACCCCCGTCAGCGCCACCGGCGCGCAAGACCTGGGTTCCGGTGCCCCGGCGGCAATCCACTCTCGCAAGTCTCGTTGTTCCGCCGAGGTGAAGACCTCGAACATGGGGCCGCCGAAGGCCGCCAACCGGGTCAGCAAAGGGCTGTCATCGGGCCTTCCCGGGCGGATCAAGCCTGCCTTGACAAGACTTTGCAGCAAGGCTGGATACGAAGCGGGGTCGCCTAGCCAATCCTCTAGTCGTCGCCCTTCGATACGCACGCGATCGTGATGCCCGGCGGCAAATCGAGCCTTGCGATGCAGCATCTCGATCACGAAGTCTGCTGCCGTCCGGGGACCCTCCACCATGGCCCGCTCCCACCGTTGATAAGCGCGGTGCATGGCGACAAAGCCTCGAGACACCCCATCGGCATCAGATTCGTGTCGGATGGCCTCCTGGGCCAAGGCCGCCAGCTCTTCCCTCTCCCCCTGTCGCAAATCGCAGCGTTCCGACAACAAAGGACACGGGCCCACCGCAGCCATCCACAGGTTGACCCCCAGCGTCTCCGCTCGAAACGTCTGGGGAAATAGAGCGATCGTTGCTCCCAGCAAGGCCAGTTCGTAGGAGATGTCGGCGCACGGCCGAGCCTCCCGCACGTGCCAGCGCGTGATGCTGTCGGGTGGGGTGCCCAGACTGCGCAGCAGGGTGGCGTATCGACTGGAATACCCGTCTGTCGTGCTCGGAGCGCCGAATCGGAGCATGAGCGATTGCAACAGCGGCGCGCCGATGGCGTTTTCGACCAGGTGGATGCGGGTCAGCCCCTCCAGCCAGACGCCGTCAATCAGGCCACAGGGAGCAAACTCCCGTACCAGGCGCGGCACCCAGGACGAGCCGCACCCATCGACCCCCACGGCATCGCATCGCGCCCACCCCAGGAGCGATGCCACCGGCGGACGCTCAGACACCTCATCCAACATGCCAGAGATGAACCGAAAAGCGGGTTCGATATAGTGGACGTTGTCCTCGACCTGTCCCAGACGGCTGTACAGTTCCCACGGCGTGGCCGGCTCGGGCAGGTGAGGGATGTCGGTGCCGAAATCGGGCGCTTTCACAGCGAATGTTCCGGTTCGGCGCCTGCAGCAGGGGCTCCCGCCCGCCCATCCGAAGTCCCCTCGCTCAAGGAGGACGAGGCCGTGAGAGACTATCGAGTACTGGAGCTTCTGCTGGAGCGGGTGCAGCGCACCGAGAAGCGCCTGGCCGCGGTGCGCCGGGCCGAGGCCGACTGGATTGGGTTGACGGCCACGGGCACCACCATGCTGGATGTCATGGCGACCTGGATTCGCGATCAGGTGGCGGCCATGGGCCGAGACGGTGCCCTGGTCGGGGTCAGTGGCGGCGTCGATTCGACGGTGGCGGCGATTGCAACCCAGCGGGCCGTCGGCGACAAGGGGCTGGCGCTCATCCTGCCCGACACCGCCTCGGATCCGAAGGATCAGGCCGATGCCATCAAGCTGTGCGAGCTCTTGAAACTGCCTTACCAGGTCATTCCCGTCGGACCCGGCCTGGACGCCCTGCTGGGCACCATGGGAGACGCCCGCAGCGAGGCCCGCAAGCGCCCTGTCGGCAACCTTGCTTCGCGGGTGCGCATGTCCGTCCAGTTCTATGTGGCCAGCGTGCGCAACTACCTCGTCGTGGGTCCGGGCGACATGGACGAGGTCTATATCGGCTACTCCAGCAAAGGCCTCGCGGCAGATGTGTATCCCATCACGGGCCTGCACAAGGACGAGGTGCGCGGACTGGCCTGGGAAGCGCTCTCGCCGTTGGACGAGACCTTTGCAAAATACATGTCGGAGCGGCCAGCCACGCCGGGCTTCTGGCCCGGTCAAAGGGCCGAACAGCAACTGGGCATGCCCTACAGTCGCATCGGGCCGGCGGTCGAGATCATGGCCAACCATTGCACCTTGCAGAACCAGATCATCTTTCCTGAAGACGTCGA
>DASYBA010000144.1:0-4154 GCA_036501005.1 Candidatus Xenobia bacterium
AACGAAGGACGCTACCGCATCAGCTACTGGGAGTTCATCTCGCAAGACTGGTATCACTGGGACGTCGACTTTGTGGTGCCGCTCATGTACGAGACCTCGGCGTGGAAGATCCGCACCTTGATGACTCGGTACCGCGAGGACCTGACCGCGCTCTACGGCGACCAGATTCCCATCCAGATCTACCCGGGCGTGAGCCGCCTCCAACAGGCCGAGTCGGGGCTTCTCGAACAGGAAGACTGGGTCTACTTCGACCTCAAACTGGCCGATGACGTCAAAGTCGTTCGGGAGCAGCAGGTCGATCCTTTGGAGAACACCCCCAACGAGGAGCCCGCCGTAAAGCCGTCCACGACCGAGCAAAGCCTCCACCCAGTCCCCGCGACCCCGTAGGGCTCCGCCCCCCATCCGTTCCGCTTCGCTCCACTGGGCCCCCCCCGGCTGGGTTGCAGGGGAAGCTCTGCGGCATCGGCTTCGCCACTACTAGCTGGCGTCCACCTCGAGGGCTCCGCCTTTTAGTATGCGCCTTTGCCGGAGATGACGGCCGGGATGGTGCGGGCCAGGATCTTCACGTCGGTCCACAGGGACTGCGTCTCGATGTATTCCAGGTCAAGACGTACCTGATCGGTGAACGGCAAGTCAGCCCGCCCACTGACCTGCCACAGGCAGGTCAGGCCGGGGGTTACGCTCAAGCGGCGCATGTCATGCAAGCTATACTGGACCACCTCCGCCGGCAAGGGAGGGCGGGGCCCGACCAGCGACATGTCTCCCCGCATCACGCACCACAACTGCGGCAATTCATCCAGGCTGGCCCGCCGCAGCAGTCGACCCACGGTCGTGACTCGAGGATCCTCGCGCATTTTGAAGGTCGGGCCCTTGCGGTGGTGGTTGTGCGAGTCCAGCAACGGCCTCAAAGCTTCGGCATCAGCCTTCATGGTGCGGAACTTCGGAAAGGGAAACTCCCGACCGTCCAGCCCCACACGCGTCTGCCAGTGCAGGATCGAACCTCGATCCGTCCACTTGATGGCGGCCGCGATGAGGAGGAGAATGGGACTGATGAAGAGGGTCACCAGCACGGCCGCAACCACGTCGATGATCCGCTTGTAGACTGGCAGCACGTAACCCGTCGACCCCATCTGAGGCCGCGACACAGTGGCTGCTGGCGGAGCTGACGACGGAAAATCGAGCGTCGCACTTCGGGAACCGTTGTGAGGGCTGTTCATAGTCCTTTCAAGGGTCGAAGTTGAATTTTTTGCCGCGGGCGGCGTGAAGGTCATTATACTGGGCTGCGGGATCCCATGCAATACACCTGGCTATATAGACTCCGCAAAGATATACGGGGCGTCACAAATTCGACGCCTGATCAGCAGGTCTTTCAATCGCCGATTAGAATTGTTTCAACTCTACGAGGCTCCGAATTTTCAATTTCGATTGACTGAAGCGGCCCAAATCGCCTACAATCGATGACAATCGACGAGACATACATCAAGGGCGTGCGCGCCCGAAACCGGGGGTGTCCAACACACATGAAATTTGCTTCACGGCGGTCAACCGCCACCGCCCTGGCTCTATCCATTCTCTCCTTTAGCTTGCCGACCGCCGCCTTGGCGGATGCGGGCACTGCTCCTCAAATGGTGGCCACGCCCACCGGCAACGTCCAGGTGTGGAGCCCCAGCTCCAATGCCTGGCAGCCCTTCAGCGGGGGCGTCGTGACGCAGAACGAGACGTTCCGTTGCATTGAGGGCGGCAGTCTGGTGGCGAGTGTCCAGAACGAGGGCTCTTCTACCGAGAGCATCACTCTGAGTTCCTGCTCAGCCATCCGCTTCGTGCGCTTGAACCTGCGCATGGGCGGCAACTCTATCTATGCCAAGTTCTTCGGCCAAGGCTCGGTGAAGATGTCGCCCGACCGCAAGGGCATCGACGACGTCAAGCTCGAGTCGCCGGTCGCCGGAGCGTGGTTCGGGCGAGACGCGGGCATGGGAGGCGGCACGCTGGTCGACGCGGTTTTCCAGAACCCGACGGCCCGCGAGGGTCGACTGGCCCTCAACCAGAACACCGCCAAGCTGCAGGGCCTGTCGTTCATCGCCGGCACCGTCGTGTCGGTCGATCCGGCCTCCGGCACCTTCCGCTTGAAAGAAGATGTGAGCGGCCGGATTGATACCGTGAGCTTGCGCTACTGGTCGCAATTGGCCAAGCCCACGCTGCAAGCCCGGGTCATCAACGAGTCGGCGGGCGCCATTCTGTCGCAGTTGACCCCGGGCGAGGCTCTCACCGTTTATGGGGTGGCGACGGCAGCCCAGACGGGCAGCCTGCCGTTGGCGACCGGGTCGGCCGCGTTTGCGCAGGCCCAGGCCATCAACTTCATCGCCACCGTCGTGTATCCACCCGGTGGGCTTTACATCTTCGGGGGCACCTTCGTATTGTCCAGCCCGGTGACACCGGCGGTGGGCGAGGGCTTGAGTGCCACTGGCCAGGCCACGCTGCAACTGGTGGCCGGCGAATTGCAGACAGCCCTGCTGCCGGGCATTCAACTGGTGAACGTGGCCTGCGAGATTGGCAACGAGGTCTTCACGGTACCGCCGCCGCCGGCCCCTGGGGCCGTAGGCACCGGTACTTCGATTGGGGCCCTGCCCATCTACATCCTGTTGGGCGTCGGAGCAGGACTGCTGCTCATCCACAACGGCGGTGGCTCGACCAACAACCCCGTCTTCTTCCCTCCCTTCCAGAACGCCAGCCCCTAACCGGGCAAAGCGCAAAAAGCCGCCGGGCCTTTGGCCGGCGGCTTTTTACTTGTCAGGGCCCCAGGTTTGCCAACCGGGGGACCCCCAGCGCAGCGAGGGGGGCGCAGCCCTGGAGGTGGGCGCCAGCTAGTAGCGCGAAGCAGATGCCGCAGAGCTCCCCAAAGTTGCCCGCCGGGGGGGCCCCCAGCGGAGCGAAGCGAAGTGGCTGGGGGGCGGAGCCCTCTTAGTTACGGGCGTTCCTGGCTCTGGAAGCGGCCCTCGTAGCGGGCCTCACCGATGGTCCGTTGGAAGATGAACTGGCAGATGCGGGTGCCGGGGTGCAGCGCCAGAGGAATCGAACTGACGTTGCTGATCTCGAGCACCTGGTGGTTGTCGATGCCGGGCTGCATGAAGCCCGCCGTGATGTGCACCATCAGCCCCAGGCGGGCAAAACGGGAGCGTCCCTCCAACCACCCACAGATGTTGGGAGCCAGTCGGATACGCTCCAGCGTGATGCCCAGGACCGTCTCTCCCGGCATCAGGACGAAGTGGTCTTCGACCCGCACCAGGGCAGTGATCTCATTGAAGTCCGACTCGTTGTTGACGTGGTAGATGGTATGCATCTTCTTGAAGACACGAAACTCATCGCCCATGTGCAGGTCAACTGACCCGGGCCCTACCTGGTCTTCGGTGAACGGTGTGATGGTGATGTGGCCGGCGGCGATTTCCTTGAGGATCTCCTGACGGGTCAGGACGGACATCAGAGGTATCGCAAATAGTAGATGATGTTCAAGAGGCTGGTCCACTGGAGCCAGGAGGCCGCGCCGCCGCCCTGCCTGGGTGGATTGACGACGACCACGTCACCATCGCCCACGGTGGTGAGCCGGCCGGTCGTCCCGTGCTTGAGGGCGTCGGCGACGTTGATGACCTCCACATTGTCGGGAGTGTCTTTGACCGTGCTGGCGACGGCAGGCTTGTTCGTGGTCTTGTCGGAGGTAGCCGCCGGGTGCGAGCCACTGTCGCGATCGCCCAGGTCGTCAGGTCGCCCGCCAGCCGTAGGCGGGGTCGTTGGGGTGGCCGAGGCAACCTGCTCAGGCGTTGCCGAGGCGGTCGAAGTCGGCGCCACCGCCGGAGTGGCGGTGGGGGCGGCCGCCGTCGTGTCAGTCAGCTTGCCGTTGGTCAGGTTTTTGGCCGCCACGGGATTCAAGGTGCCGGCACCCAGCTTGGAGACGTCCTTGGCTCGGATGATGGCCACACTCTTGAGCGTCGCCCGATCGCCCACCCCAGCCGACACCAGCACGTCGAGCAGGTTGGTCGGCCCCTGGATGGGCAGGGAGGCGGTCTTGCCCCCTTCGCCCACCGACACGAACAAGACTCGCTGCTCCGGCACCGTGATGGCATCGCCGTTGGCAATCGGGAGCTGGCCGTCCTGGGAGGCCG
>DASYBA010000145.1:0-1662 GCA_036501005.1 Candidatus Xenobia bacterium
CGATGCGGCGAACGCCCAGCCACACGCCCTTGCCCGCACCGTACTTCTCGATGGCCTGCCGGGTGTACTCAGAACAGGTGGGTTCAAAGCGGCAGACCCGGGGGGTCCATCGGGAGACCCGCTGGTACGCCCCGATGAGCAGGAGGAGTGTGCGTTTCACCGCTGCGAGACTTCCCCTCTTCCCACAGGCGGGCCTGCTGCCACACGGCCGCCAGGCTTTCGGTGAGCTCGCTCCCGGAGCGTTCGGCGGCCCCGGCTCGGGCCACCAGAACAATCTCGACTCCGGAACGCACTCGGCACCAGCCTCGCCGGCACCACTCCGCCAACCGTCGGCGGGTGCGGTTGCGTTGCACGGCGCCGCCGACCTTGCGGCTGACGCAGACCCCGAGGCGAGACGGGCCGGCGACCTGGCGGACATGCACGGCCACCAAGGGCCCAACCCAGCGGCGCCCGGTTTTGAGCACCACCTGGATCTCGCGGTTCTTGCGCAAGCGGGCGACGCCCCCACGCAGGGCTAGATGGTGAGGCGAGCGCGACCCTTGGCGCGGCGGCGCCGCACCACCTTCTGACCGCCGGGCGACGACATGCGCTTCAGGAAGCCGTGTTCGCGCTGCTTCGGCTTGCGCTTCGGCTGTAACGTTCTCTTCATGTTGGGACCTCATGCGTGTTGATACCCTCGGAAAGGGCCACAGCATTATAGGCCGGGCGGAGGGGGGTGTCAACCCGTTACAAGTTGGACACGTGCCCTATGTCCTACCGTGCTACCATGGGGCTGCCGTCCTTGAAAGCTCTTCCGAGAAGATGTCCCAGGTATTGAATAATCGTCAACGGCCGGATAAATAAATTGCGCTGGTCCGGGCGTCTATCTGTGGCATTTATCCGCATGGCCAATGTGGAACATGTGGATATGTGGATAACTTTTTCACAGGAAGGACGGCTGAGCCTGCGAATCCCCGAACATTCCCAACCTTGGAGGTCACCTCATGAAGGATCCTTACGCTGTGCCGCTCGATGTGGACTCGGCCTGGCAAGAGACCCTCCGCATCGTCGAAAACCAGGTAGGGACCCCCACCTTCGAGGCGTGTCTGCGGGACGCACAGCCGGTCGGACTTGACGACGGCGTATTGAAGATTGCGGTCCCCGGCCCTTTTTCGCGCGAGTGGATTTCGAACAAATCCCGAGAGAGCGTATCGGGTCACATAGCCCAGGCGCTCGAACTGCTCACCGGGCAGTCCTATCAATTGGAATTTGTGTCTCAGTCCCGGCGGGGCGATACCGGTACCCTGCCGTTGCCGCCCATGGTCCCTGCCCAGCCTCCCAACGCCGGCTG
The DNA here is from genome assembly GCA_036501005.1 of Candidatus Xenobia bacterium. GTDB lineage: Bacteria > Vulcanimicrobiota > Xenobia > RGZZ01 > DASYBA01 > DASYBA01. The sequence continues at coordinate 1,331 of DASYBA010000145.1, forward strand.
GGAGCAGCGACCCCAGGACCCGGACCATCGAGTCGGCCAGATCATCACGCGGGCCGACGACACGTCCAGCACGTTCAGCGACAAGTTCACGTTCGACACGTTCGTGGTGGGCTCATCCAACCAGTTGGCCTACGCCGCGGCCATCTCGGTGGCCGAGAATCCGGGTCGTTCGTGTAATCCCCTCTTCCTGTACGGGGGCGTCGGACTGGGCAAGACCCACCTCATGATGGCCATCGGCAACGCGGTGCTCCGCCACCGCAAGGCCCAGCGCGTCGTCTACGTGTCTTGCGAGACGTTCACCAACGAGCTCATCGACGCGGTGCGAGACCAGA
>DASYBA010000146.1:0-3250 GCA_036501005.1 Candidatus Xenobia bacterium
CATAGCGTGTTGGTGCCGATGATGATCTGATCGTTGTCGTGCAGCTCGCGAGGCGCGGTGATCCACTCGCCGTTGACGAACGTCGGATTGGCCGGGGCTTCCGGAATCAACACGAAGTGGTCGTTCTGGTAATTGAGTCGAGCGTGCTGCCGCGAGACGCTCTTGTCTTCCAGTTCCAGGTCGTTCTGTCGAGCCCCGGAGCGACCCACCAGCACTTCCGACTTCTCCAGGATCCAGCGCTGACCGATGTGCGGGCCGGCCACCGCGGTCATTTCGCACAGGTGATCCAGCAGCTTGAAAATGCGCAGGACAACCGACCCCACCTGGACGGTATCCGCGTCCTTCAGCACCCGCGAGGTGATGACCTCGCCGTTGACGCGAGTCGGGCTGCCCGGGTTCTCGTTGAAGAGCAGGAACTTGTCGTCCTGGAACGTCAGCCGGGCTTGCTGGTTCGCCAGGTCGGGGTAGTTGAGCTCAAGGTCGTTGCGGCGCTGCCCGGGCGACCCGATGGTGATCAACTGGTAGTTGAGCGGAATCTTCCACCGCTTCTCGTTGGGGGGGTGTGCTTCCACCTCGTACCCCGTCTTGAGCCACTGCTTGTTGTGGATGAGGTCTTGAATCTCGTTGTGCCCCAGCCGGGCAGTGGGCGGGGAGATGGTAGAAGCGGGCAGCGGAGGGGCTTGCTGCACGGGGAGCGCGGCCGGAGCGGCGCCCGGGTTCTCCATCATGGTGCGTTGATGCTGGCCAACCCGCTGAAAGAACCCCCGTGGGTCCTTGAATTGATCCATCACGAAAGCGTACCCCGCTTCCGTGCCCAGCTCCTTGACCAGGGCCGTCCAGGCCTTCGAGCAGACGTCCTCTCCAACCGGCCTCTGTTGAAAGGACATCTCCACCACTCCACTCAAAAATTGAACGGCAACCAACCGCCCCTATGGGTTAAAGGCGGCTTGGAGAATTCCTGCCGCAGGCCAGTGGTACCCCGGTGTCGAAGCGACGGAGAATGGGCCCAGCGGTACTGGCAAACGGCGCGTTCCTGCAGGGCCGCTATCGAATCGAGCAGATCATCGGTCGAGGCGGCATGGGCTCGGTCTATCTGGCCACCGATCTATCCCTCAAGGGCAAGCGCATTGCCATCAAGGAGCTGGTCTTCAGAGATTTTGAGGACGAGCCGCGCCTCCGAGCTATCGAACAGTTTCAGCGAGAGGCCGCCATTCTGGCCACCCTCGACCACCCCGGCCTGGTCAGCGTGTCGCACTACTTCGAGGAGGGAGACAAGTGCTACCTGGTCATGGCCTATGTCGACGGCCAGAGCCTGGATCGCTTGCTGGAGCAGGCCAACACCTTTTTTCCCGTACCGCAGTGCCTGGACTGGGCTGAGCAGATCGTCGACGTACTGGACTACCTGCACAACCAGGAGCCTCCCATCATTTTTCGAGACCTCAAGCCGGGTAACGTGATGATCGACAGCCGCAAGAAAGTCCGACTGGTTGACTTTGGCATCGCCCGGTCCGTCAGCACCGACTCGAGAACCGACACGTTCATCAAGGGGGCGGGCAGCCAGGGGTTCGCACCGCCCGAGCAGTACGGCATCCAGGGCACCACCGATCAGCGGTCCGACATCTATTCCCTGGGCGCGACGCTCTACTGCCTGTTGGCCCGCAAGCTTCCCCCCTCTTCCATCGACCTGCTCCTCAATCATGCCACCCTGTCGCCGGTCTTTGAACTGAACTACGCCGTCACGAATCAATTGAGCGACGTGGTACTGAAGATGATGGCGACCAACAAGGAAGAGCGCTTCCAGACCATGGCAGAAGTGCGCGATGCCCTGGTGGAGGCCCGATCTTCGGGTCGTTTTTCGGTCCGAACCGCGCCTCCCACAACCCCCATCCTGGAACCGGTGCCCGACGAGATCGTCCTTCCCCCGACTCAAAACACCCCCTCGCCTGCCGGGGGACGTTCGAAAGCCGCGGCGCTCGTCATGGCAGCAGCGGCCGTCGGCATCGGGCTCGGCGCGTGGCACTCGTGGAAGCCCTCCGAGGTGCCCCACGTCGCGTTGTCCCCCTCCCCTCCCCCATCGGTGGTCGTGACGACCGCCTCCCTCCGGCCTCCTGCATCGCCGAGCGTCGAGGAGCCCACCCGGTCGGCGACGCCGGTCGTCCCCCCGTTCGTGACCGCAGCCCCCCTGCAAGTCGACACCGCACCCGCTGGAGCCACGGTGTTCATTGACGACGTCAAAGTCGGCAAAACCCCGTACCACGGCCGGGAACACATAGGCCCCCATTGGTTCCGGGTGACGCTAGCCGGCTACAAGAACATCCAGGTCAAAGGCTGGGTCAGGGCCGGCGTGCCGAACCACCTGAGAGTCGAGCTCACTCCCTCCGGCGAGAACACCTTCACGGTCCAGGGCCAACACTAGGGCCCTAACCGGGCGGCGGCTGCTGCTGGCGGAGGCGCATGAGCATTTCGCCCACGGCCCGCGCATCGGGGGCGTTGGGGGCGATGCGAAGGTACATGTCGAGGTGGGTGGAGGCCCCGACGGGATCGCCCATGGCCAGGCAGGCATACCCCAGGTTGTAGTGGGCATCCGGATGCTGCGGCTGGATCTGCAGCGCTTTGCGGAAGTGGTGGATGGCCTCCCGTACCTGCCCTTTCTTGGTCAACACCAGCCCCAGGTCGTTGTGGGCATCGGGAAAATTGGGATTGATGCGCAGCGCCCGCTCGAACTCTCCGATGGCCCCTTCGAGATCGGCCATGCGATACCGCACCAGCCCCAGATGGTAGCGCGGCATGGGGTCGCGAGGGGCCAGCTTCGACGCCTGCTCAAACTGCTCGGTCGCTTCGATGAGCTGGTTCTCGCGAGCCAGGCTGATGCCCCGGCGTAGAAATACCGTCGGATCGGTGGGCACCGGGTTCACGATCTCTTCCAGGTGCCGCCCCCACTGGTTGCGGATGGGGTTGGAGCTGAGCGCCGGCCCGTGCTGCGACTGGGCCGCAAAGCCGGGCGAGGGGGTGGGGCCTTCGTGCCAGTCGCCCAGTCCCGCGTCTCGCATGCCGTTCTGCGGTATGGGGGCAGACATCTGGAACCCGAAAGAACGTTGCTGGGCCGACCCGGGCGCGGCCGTGTTCGCCACCCGAGCGCCGCAGGAGGCACAGAACTGGGCCCCCGGCTTCAACTGGTGGCGGCATACAGCACACTTGCCCGACTGCGCCGCCGGGGGTGCGGGGGCTGCTGCCGACGTCGCCGGCGGGG
>DASYBA010000147.1:0-2421 GCA_036501005.1 Candidatus Xenobia bacterium
CGATCCGGCCGCAGGCCGGCCAGGTGGAGCATCTCGTCGGGATACCGCCACCCAAGGCCGGACAACAGGCTGTCCTGGCTCAGGGCAAATTTTATGCTTCTTTTCCGTTTCTCCAAGATCCTCTTGAAGGCACCCAGCGAAAAGGGGCTGGACAATGGCTCCATGCCCTTTCCCACGGCGCGCAGGCGAAGCTCCAGGTCGGCGGCCGGCCCCTCAAACGGCGCCACTGGGGCGTCGTACTGAATCTCACCCAGGCTGACCCGGGTGCGGGGGCCGGGCAGACCCAACCGCAGCCGAGCCGTACCCGCGAGGGACAGGTACAGGCAGCGGTCACCTGCGGTCAGCAGCGAGACTCGCCCGTGTCGGCCCACCGCGGTGACCTCGCGGTCCACACCGTCCATCCAGGCCAGGGTCCGGCCCAGAACCGCTTCTTCCAGGGCCCGTCGTACCAGCTCAGCTTCCGGCAGATCCGACATGCGCCATCTTGTGCAGCTCAGCCCAGTTGGGCCCCCACGACACGTCGACCTGGAGCGGAACAGAAAGGGGGAAGACGCCTTCCATGAGCGGTCGGATGACCGAGGCCGCCCGCTCGACCTGGCCTTCGGGCACTTCGAGCAGCAACTCGTCGTGCACCTGGAGGAGCAGGCGGCCCGGTAGACGTCCCTCGACGAGGGCGTGGTAGACCCGCAGCATGGCTTCCTTGATGAAGTCTGCCGCGGTCCCCTGGATGGGGGCGTTGACGGCCATCCGCTCCGCGGCCCGCTTGACCGTGCCATTGCGGCTGTTGATGTCGGGAATCACCCGGCGGCGGCCCTGCAGGGTCGCTACCCAGCCGCGCGCCTCCGCCTGTTCTACCGACGAACGCAGATAGTCTCGCACGCCCGAGAACCGGTCCAGGTAAGCGTCGATGAACGCCTGCGCCTCCTTGCGGGGAATGCCCAGCCGCTGCGACAGCCCGTGGCCGCTCATCCCATACATGATGCCAAAATTCACTTCCTTCGCTCGCCTGCGGATATCGGAAGTCACGTCTTGGGGGCGGAGTCCGAACACCTGGGCCGCCGTGGCCGTGTGGACGTCCTGGCCGGTACGGAAAGCTTCCGTCAACGCGGGGTCCTGGCTCACGTGCGCCAGGATGCGCAGCTCGATCTGGCTGTAGTCGGCCGACAACAGCACGTGGCCGGACGGTGCGATGAACGCCTTGCGCACGTCCCGCCCCAACTCCGATCGGACCGGGATGTTCTGCAGGTTTGGCTCCGAACTCGACAGGCGACCCGTCGCCGCCACGGTCTGGTTGAACGTGGTGTGAACGCGGCCCTCCCGCAACTGGGTCGGGAGCGTATCGACATAGGTCGACTTCAGCTTGGCGACTTCCCGATGCTGCAGCAGCAGGGCCACAATTGGATAGTAGGGCGCCATGTCGGCCAGGATCTCGACGCCGGTGGCATAGCCCGTCTTGGTCTTCTTGGCACCGGGCAGCTTGAGGCGGTCGAACAGGACCTCGCCGACCTGTTTCGGGCTGTTGAGGTTGAACTCGGTCCCCGCGATGCCATGAATTTCGGATGAAAGCTCCCGGAGACGGGCATCCAGGGTGCGGCCAAGTTGCTCCAGGTAGGGCTTGTCCACCGCGATGCCGGCTTTTTCCATGGCTGCCAAGGGCCACGCGAGGGGAAGCTCCAGCTTCTGCAGCACGTCTTGCAGGCCCGCGTCCGATACGGCTTTCTCAAACTGGGGCAGGGCGGCCTGCATGGCCGATACCGCTTCGACGGGAGTGTTGACGGGGAGGAGCGACTCCAGCCCCATGCGCTTGAGGGCCGCCTCCAGGGTATGCGTGGTGAGTCCGGCGTGCAAGAGATACGAAGCCAGGGCGAAATCGAAGATCTCCGTGTGCCCCTGGAGCAGTTCGATACGATGGAGGAGCGGCTTGAGGTGGGGCAGCGCGATGCGGGCGTGACGGATGGCCGCCAGGAGATCCGAGGGCGGGCCCGTCACTTGCAGGGCCTCCGGCCCGACGGCGAAGGTCCACTGGTCTGCATCGTTCGCCATGGGGGTGTATCGATCCCGAGGGAGGAGATCTTTGAGCTCCCCCCAGGTCACAGGTCGGGGCACGAGCTCGGGGCGGGCCATCTGGGGAACTGCCAAGGGCATCGCGGCCGCCCGTCCCAGGCCCAGGCGCGCCTTGAGGCTGGGAAACTCCAGCCGATCGCAGAGCTCGAGCAGCAGGTCGGCGTCATAGCCGGGCCAACGGCACTCTTCCCAGCGGATGTCCAGGGGCACGTTGGTGCGGATGGTGGCCACGTCTCGATAGCGGCGCATGGTGTCGGCCTGGCCTTCCAGCTTCTTCTGCCACTTGGAGGGGACGTCGGCGGCCTTTTCGATCAGCCCTTCTATCGAACCAAACTGCTGGAGAAGCTGGGTGGCGGA
>DASYBA010000148.1:0-3558 GCA_036501005.1 Candidatus Xenobia bacterium
CATGTTGAGGCCAACCATGGCTGAACTGGTAAACATCGGTGGGGTCGTCATGGCCGGAGCAGGAGTTTTTTTCAATTTCGGGTAACTTGAACTGCACTGATTCTGCGTGGAGCCTGACAGTGCCGGAGAAAAAAGCGTCCAAGAAGCCTGCCCGCAAGAAGCCGTCCGCCGGTGTCCCGGGCGGCATGGTGGCGGTGTTGGTGCTGGGGGTGGGCATCGGGTGTTTCGCCCTGGGCTATCGGATGGCGCCGGCCAAGGTCAGCCATCCGGCGGTCAAGCAGCACATGGCGGCGCATCGACATGAGCAGAAGCTGGTGCGGGTGATCGACGACTCGCCGTCGCCTGCCGCGACGTCGACCCAGCCGGTGCTCCCTCCCAGTCCGAGTCCGTCGGCCACCGCCGTGCCGCCGAAACCGACCGCCACGCCCACGCCCACCCCGTCGCCTGTCCAGACGCCCACCCCCGTCCACACTGCTACGCCGGCCGCGCCCGTGCCAAGTCCTTCCCCGAAGCTGGTGGGCAAGGTGGCCGTCATCATCGACGACTTCGGCAACAACTACGACGAGGCCGAGGGCTTTATTCACGCTCCGCTGCCGTTAACGCTCTCGGTCCTGCCCAAGCTGGCCTACACCGAGCGCATTGCCGACGAGGGCAGTCGCAACGGCAAGACCATCATGTTGCACCTGCCCATGGAGCCCGTGTCGGACCGCAACCCGGGGCCCGGCACCATCAAGACCAGCATGTCCGATACGGAGATCACTGACCTCTTTCGCTCGGATCTCGCCTCGGTGCCCCACGTCGACGGGGTGAACAACCACGAGGGATCGAAGGCCACCCAGGATGTCCATACCATGCGCCGGGTCATGGAAGAGATTCACGATCGCCATCTTTTCTATGTCGACAGCATGACGACAGGCAGCTCGGTGGCGGGGGCCCAGGCACAAGCCGTCGGCGTGCCTTTCACGATTCGAAACGTCTTTCTCGACAACGAAGATGACGACGACAAGATCAAGGAGCAGATCAAGTTGCTGGCCGATGATGCGAAGCAACACGGCACCGCCGTCGGCATCGGCCACGTGCGCATTCGCACCCTGCGTTGCCTGCTCGACATGGCGCCAGCCCTGAAAGCCGATGGCATCGAGCTGGTGAGCATCAAGGAATTGGTGGGAACACACCCGTGAGACGACTGTGGATGGTAGCGCTCCTGCTGATATTGAGCAGTGTGGCCTGGGCGCAGGAGACGACTGTGCTGGTGACGGCCTTCGGCAAGCAGTACGCCATGCCTTGTCGGATGATGGACGGTCTGACGTGTGTCGACGTGTGCGGGTGGCGCATGCGGGAGATCCTGCTGCAGTTCGGGGCCACGTCAGGGTTCGAGGCGGGCGTGCTGACGGTGACTCGGGGCGACCAGTCGTGCACCTGGGGGGCGGCCGAACAGCGGCCCGTGGGAGACGTGCATGCGGGCATCCTGGCGGTGGACAATTGCGTGTGGGTGCCGATCGTGGCCCTCCCGACGCTCTTGCCGTGTCGAATCGCAGGCAGTCCCAACGTCGAGATCGATCCCCTCATCACCGATATCCGGTTGGTGCCCGACCGGAGCGAGTTCGCCCTGCACGTCGAGAGTTCGGCGCCGGTCCATATGCAGACGCTGGTGTTGAAGGCGCCCGATCGGTTTGTGGTGGATATCCCCGGTGCGGCCCTCGACCTGGAACACTTTGGCACCACTCGAGCCATCGACCATCCCGACCTGGGGCAGATTCGCTTCAGCCAGTTCTCGACCGCCCCCCTGGCCGTGCGGATCGTCATTCCGCTACAGAACGACCTGGAAGTCGAGCCGCTGCCACAGTCGACGGCGCAGCATTTGATCATGGCGCTCCGGCGCGGCGACGTGCGTACCGTCGGGCAGAATTTCGATACCCAGAAGATCACCAGCGTGCGGGCCGAGCAAGACGACCACGGCCTCACCCTGGATCTGAAGGTGACCGGTCCCGTCCAGTTCTCCTGGCACCGCCTGCGGCCGCCGGACAATCGGATTTTCGTGGACGTGCCCGATGCGGTCTTGACGACCCCTCGCCAGACGATTCCGGCCAGCGACGGCTGGACCAACGCGGTGACGGTATCGCAGTTCCAGATCACGCCCCGCCCCATTGTACGCATCGTATTCGAAATGGCCCGACCAGCCGCATTCGACATCAAGGCGGTGGGCGCCAACCACGACGACGTGCGACTGGCGGTGCGCAACGAGCGGGTGGGCATGACGGAAGACACGCTCAGCGGGGTGAAGGTGACGGCCTTGCCCAGTCGCGGCGCGACGGTGGTCATCGATGCCGGCCATGGCGGTTCGGACGCGGGCGCCATCAACCCCCGAACGGGCCTGGCGGAGAAGAACGTCACGCTGGACATCAGTCTGCGCCTCGCCGCCATGATGAAGAAGGCCGGCTGGAACGTCTTCTTGACCCGGGATCGGGATCGGGACGTGTCCTGGGCCGGTTCGAGCAACGTGGAAGAGCTGCAGGCTCGTTGCAAGATTGCCAACGACGTGAAGGCCGACCTGTTCATCAGCATCCACTGCAATGCGTCGGTGAATCCGGCGTCCTTCGGCACCAGCGTCCACTGGTACAAGAACACCGACCTCTTGCTGGCCCGGACGCTACTGGCCCGGCTGGTGCGGGACTGCGGCTGTACCAGTCGAGGGTGCCAGTTCAACCACTTCTACGTGCTTCGCCACACCACCATGCCCGCCGTGCTGGTCGAGACCGGCTTCATCACCAATGCACGGGAAGCGAAGCTGCTGGCTTCGGAAACGTATCGGGCGCTGCAGGCCCAGGCCTTCTTCGAGGGCGCCAAGGCCTACCTGGCCCGCACGGCAGGGCGGCGCCCCATGCGGCTGGCCCGGGTGCACGGCAGGGCAGGACAGTTCCGGAGAAGTCCTAACTCCTAGAGGGTGTGCGAAGAGGCTGTGCGAGTGGAAGGCGACGCTCAGGCGAGCGGCATCCAAGGCACCGAGGAGCAGCACACCTCGGTAACGACGGAGGACGCCGCATGGGCTAGCCATGCCGCTGCAGAGCCTCTTCGCACACCCTCTTAGACCGTGCCCCTGTTCTACTATGCCACGCTGGGTCTGATCTTGTTGAAGACCGGCGGGTTCTATCGCGAACCGTGCACGCTGTTTTTCACTATCGGGGTCCTGCTCCTGGCGACCCTCATCCGGCCACGCAACCCTTCCCGCATGCTCATCGGGGCGGTGCTGCTGGTTTTTGCCGCGGCCATCGTGTTCAATCCGGTGCTATGGTACGTGAAAGACTACCAGGCCGGGGGCGTATTGCACGTCGTCCTGCAGACGGCAGGGGTATCGATCGTTCTCCTGATGCTGTCTCGTGGCCGCTGGCAGGTGGGATTTTTCGGGGTCACGTTAGGGCTCTTGCTGGTGGCTCGTTTCCTCGTGTTGCAGGTCAGTCCCTCGCCGTCCGTAGACGTGTTCTATCTCGATACGCAAGGGGCCAACCACCTCATCGCCGGCCGGAATCCCTACTCTCAGGACTATGGAGACCTCAATCA
>DASYBA010000149.1:0-2512 GCA_036501005.1 Candidatus Xenobia bacterium
GATCAAGCTAGGCGCCCAGGACGTCTACTGGGAAAACAACGGCGCGTATACGGGCGAGGTGTCGGCCCCGATGCTGAAAGACGCGGGCTGCTCCCACTGCATCGTCGGCCACTCCGAGCGGCGCCTCAAGTTCGGAGAGACCGACGAGGCTGTGCACAAGAAGGTCAAGGCGCTGTTGGAATACGGCATCACCCCGGTGGTCTGCTGTGGCGAAACCCAGCGGGAGCACGAGGAAGGCCAGACCAAGGACGTCGTGTGCGCACAGGTCAGCCACGCCTTTCACTACCTCACGCCGGACCAGGTCAAGCGCACCGTGATTGCCTACGAGCCCATCTGGGCCATCGGTACCGGGTTGGCCGACACGCCCCTCAACGCCAACGAGACCATGGGAACGATCCGAGCGGCTCTAGCCAAGGACTTCGGACAAGATGTGGCCGACGGCATGCGCATTCTCTACGGCGGGAGCGTCAACGCGCAGAACATCGACGGCTTCATGAGCCAGCCGAACGTCGACGGAGCCCTGGTGGGCGGCGCCAGCCTGAAAGCTGACAGCTTCCTCCGCATCATGGCCTTCCAGACGGGCGTCAAGACCTAGGCCTAGGAGGCGCACTCGCCTTCCATGGTGACGACATGGAATTCGCTGGCGTCGCCCAGGTCGACATAGTCCTGCGGGGTAGCCGACGCCGGTGTCATGTCCTCGAGGTCCGCCAAGGTCTGCTTGACCCTGGCCACGTCTACCCGTCCAAAGAAGTGGGTGGCCGTCTCCCCTTCGCTCCCTTCGGCCTGATAAAGGCGGATGAGGCGTTCCAGGGCTTCCGTCACGCGGCGAGCCGGGATCTTGGCGGCCAGACGCCCGAACCTCGCGCTGCCATCCTCCAGCGCGGCCCCGCCCACCATGACAAAATACTGCGGCACCAGGTGCTCCCCCATCTTGCGCACGCTGCCCTGGAACCCGATGCCGGCGATGTGGTGTCGACCGCAGCCGTTGGGGCAGCCGCTCATCTTGATGACCAGGTCCTCAGCCGCGCCGACCAGGTCCGGGCGACCCCGCAGAAATTCTCCCAGCGTCCGTCCCAGGCCCCGGGACTGCGTCACCGCCAGCTTGCACGACTCCGCGCCGGGGCAGGACACCACGTCGGCAATCGTGTTGGCATCGGGCAGACCCAGGCCGGCGGCGGCCAGGCGCCGATACAGATCCGGCACCAGGTGGGTGGGAATCCAGCGGAACACCAGGTCCTGATCGGCGGTAAAGCGCACCGTGCCGTCCGCGTAGGCGGCCGCGAAGTCACCCAGCACCCGCATCTGGCCCCCCGTGAGGTCTCCCATGGGGACGTGAACGGTCACCGTCGTGTAGCCGGCCTGCTTTTGCAGTCGGGTATTGGTGCGCTTCCAGTGTGACAGGTCTCCATTCATGGAGGGCGTGAACGGTTTGACGTCGGGCACCAGCCCTGGGCCCGAGACCTTGGAGGCCAGCACGCGGGCCTGGGTCTCCTCCACCGAGGGAGGCACCCCGCGCAGACCCTGCGGGGCTTGCTCCTCTGGCGGGACGTCAAACGGCAACGCGGGCGCCGACGACCGCACCCGGTCCAGACGTTCCGTGAAAGCGGCGTGGAACTTGTCCCAGCCGATCTCCTTGATGAGGAACTTCAACCGATTGCGCTTGCGGTGCACGAAGTCGCCCAGGTCGTGAAATACCATCAGCACGGCCTCCGCCACCGCCAAGAGATCGCCCGCCGGCAGGAAGTCGACCAGGCTGGCCCCGGTGCGACACAAGATGGCAGTTCCGCCGCCGACCGTCACTCGGAACCCGGGTCGGCCATGCATCTCGATGGCGCGAAACCCCAGGTCGTGGATGCCCAGCACGGCGTGATCGGTGACGCAGCCTTCGAACGCGATCTTGAACTTGCGAGGCAAGGTCGAGCTCAAAGGATGGCCCAGCAGATACCGAGTCATCGCATCGGCGTAGGGCGTGACGTCAAACACCTCGTCGGCGGCCACCCCGGCATACTGGCAGCCGGTAATGTTGCGCACCGAGTTGCCACAGGCCTCCCGGGTCGTCAGTCCGGCGTCAGTGACCCGGCGCATGGCCTCTTCTGCGTCGTGCAACTTGACGAAGTGGAACTGCATGTTCTGCCGAGTCGTAATGTGGCCGAAGCCTCGGGAATATTGTTCTCCGACGTCGGCCAGGGTGTACAACTGCTGTGAGGTCAACACGCCCTGCGGAATCTTCACCCGCAGCATGAAGGCATCGCCGTCCTGCCTTTGCCCGTAGGTGCCTCGCAGGAGGCGGAAGTGCCGCCACTCGTCGGCCGACAACTCGCCACGCTCGTAGCGCTCCAGGTTCGACACGAACTCGTCGACGTCGGCACGGCTCCCGAAGGGCAGGCGGGCCCGGCCCAGATCCGTACTGCGTACTGTTGCTTCCTCGTTCACGATGATGTCCTCGCTTTCACAGCAGGCTTAAACGAAGCAGGGCCACCCACCCGGGCGGCCCTGCTTCAGGGATGGCGAC
>DASYBA010000150.1:0-3105 GCA_036501005.1 Candidatus Xenobia bacterium
GGTCCACGAAGACCTCCGCGCCGGCCGGCTCAGGCTCCTCTACGTCGCCCCGGAACGCCTGGCGGGCGAGCGGTTCGTGGCCAGCCTGGCGGGCCGGAATATCGCGCTTCTGGCGGTCGACGAGGCCCATTGCATCAGCGAATGGGGGCACAACTTCCGCCCCGACTACCTCAAGATCGCCGAGCTGGCCCGGCGACTGCACATTCCCCGGGTGCTGGCGCTGACGGCCACCGCGACGCCGACTGTGGCGCACAGCATCGTCCGCGCCTTTCGAATGGATGCCGAGGCCATCGTCAACACCGGCTTCTATCGATCCAACCTGCGCCTCGAGGTCAACACATCGCGAGAGCGGGTCGCGGCCCTGATGGAGCGCATTCGACACCGTCCGCCGGGCTCGACTATCGTGTACGTGACCTTGCAAAGAACCGCCGAAGACGTGGCGGAGCGCCTGGCGGAAGGCGGTGTGCCAGCCCGCGCCTACCACGCCGGGCTCGCCCCCGAGATTCGCACCGATGTGCAGGACTGGTTCATGGGCTCGCCCCGCGCGGTCGTGGTGGCCACCATCGCCTTCGGCATGGGCATCGACAAGTCCGACATCCGCTATGTCTATCACTACAACCTGCCCAAATCGCTGGAGAATTACGCCCAGGAGATCGGGCGGGCCGGTCGAGACGGCAAACCCTCCGTCTGCGAGCTCTTTCTTTCTCACGAAGACGTCACCGTGCTCGAGAACTTCGTCTACGGCGACACGCCCACGGCCGAAGGGCTCACCACGCTGGTGGAAGCCTTGCTGTCGCAGCCCGAGACGTTTGACGTCTTGCTGACCGATCTCTCCTCGCAATCGGACATTCGACCCCTGGTTGTCGAGACCGTGCTGACCTACCTCGAGCTGGAGGGCATCCTGCAAAGTACCGGACCGTTCTATTCGAGCTACAAGCTGCAGTTGACCTTGCCCAGAGAAGAAGTGCTGGCGCATTTCGATACGCAGCGCCGAGCCTTTCTGGAACGGTTGCTGGGCCAGGCTCGACCCGGTACCCGCTGGCTGAACCTGGATGTGGACAAAGCCTCTGCTACGCTCGGCGAGCCGCGCACTCGGCTGGTGAACGCCATCAACTATCTGGAGGAGAAAGGCTGGATGACAGTCCAGGTCGCGGGCGTACGCCAGGGCTATCGCCGGCTGCAGCTCCCGGACGTCGAGGCCGCGGTCGGCACCCTCATCGATCGGTTCGAAGCCCGCGAGCACGGCGATCTTCGACGTATCGAACAGGTGGTTCAACTGGCGACCACGGAGAGCTGCCTCGCCCACCGGTTGTGGGGTTATTTCGGCGACGACTCGGTCAAGACGTGCGGCAACTGCAGCCGCTGTGCCGGCCACCTGCCGCCTCCCAGACCTGCGCCTCGGGCGGTCGACGAAGGACGCATCGCCTATGCCATCGGGGCTCTGCCGCCGTCCCCGGCCCTGGCCAGCCCCCGCCAGAAAGCCCGCTATCTATGCGGCCTGGCGTCGCCGATGGCCAGCCGCGAGCGCCTGACGCGCGATCCGATGTTCGGTGCGCTGGGCCAGGTGCCGTTTCACGTGGTGCTGGCGACGGCGGTGGCGTGCGAGCCGCTAGAACCCGGGGGGGTTGGTGCTGGTGGCGCTGGGAGCCGTGGTGGATGATGAGGACGAGCCGTCGCCCGGGCCAAAACCAGGCGGGGCTGACGACTGGGTCGGCGCCACATAGCCCGTAGACGAGGCGTTCGGCGCCGCCTGGTAGCCGCTGGACGACGCGCCTTCGGTGGCACTGGCAGCGGGAATGCCCTCGGTGGGCGTCGCCTTGAAGCTCACCTTCTTGCCCAGTGGGATGGCCACCTTGGCCTTCTCGTACGCATCCCGGTCAGCCTTGCTATAGTACGGCATGTGCTCGACTTCGATGACCGGGTGGATGTCCAGGTTGTTGAGGTTGTCCCAACTCCACTCCCACGTATCGGTCTTGCCCGCATCCATCTTGCCGAGGACGTGAGACTGCGTATCGATATCGTTGCCGTAACCGTCTTGAATGTGGAGGACTTCCTTGACGTCATCGGCATAGCTGTCGCCGCCGTTGTGCAGCACCACCGTGCCGGTGACGTGCACCAACGCCCGAGCGGCCGCGGCGTTCTTGCTGCCCACCGGAAGCGTCGGGTTGGTATAGGAAAACGTCTCGACTTTGAGCGGACTGACTTTCTGCGGTTGCGGCAGGCCCGCGGGGGTGGCTGACGGCGTCGCGGTCGTCGAAGCCTTTTCGGCCGCACTGGCCACGGCGAGGAACGACACGTTGGTCAAGCCCAGGCTATTGTTGAAGATCCAGCTTCCTCCCAGACCCTCGGTGAGCGCCCGACCGTCGACGTAGAGACCATCTTTCTTCTGCTCGGCCGGGATTGAAAACGATACGCCGTTGCAAGTGAGGGGCAGCTTGCCGCTCTGCAGGAGCCCGTGGTGGAGCTTGTCGAGTCCCGCAGCTTTGGAGAAATCGTCGAGGTTGACCCAGTTGGCGCCCACCGCCTTGTCGATACGCCCGCGGTAGAGTTGGTTGCTGACGTAGAGCTGATCGGATGCGGCCATGCTGGCAGTGAGAAGCCCCCCCACCAGGCCCAACCCCAATATTGACATCGCTATCCGCTTCATGCTAGACGTCCTCCTGATTTTGAAACACTTTCGGCATCTCCGGGAGACCCCCTCTACCCGGTCACAACAGGCACACAGGTGTCAGGTCGACCGTGCACGACGCACCAGCGGAACTCCAGCACAGTATTGGTCGGCGCCTCCCCTTTCTTGTGCGTATGGGCCGGATTGGCGCAGTAGGTGTAGAACAACAGCCGGCGCACGTGCTCCGACTGGTGGCACATGGGGCAGATGACGTCACCCTGGACTTCCTCGCTCATCAGGCCGCCATCTCCTGGGCCGCCACTCGCTCCGCCTGCCAGCTTCGGAGGCCAAACCACAGCAGCAGAATGGCGTTGCAGGCCAGGCCGGGGACGAGCGTCAAGGGGGTGGTCTCAACCGACGAACTGATGCCCAGGGCGGCCAGGGGCGAGATGGCATACACGCTTTCCGACGCCTCCTTGCTGCCCAGCCCCACCATG
>DASYBA010000151.1:0-4932 GCA_036501005.1 Candidatus Xenobia bacterium
GTGCTGGTGTTCCGCCATGGTCTCCCCTTCTACCAGGAGGTCTCCCCGGTGCTGACCGCTCCTCCCTCCCGGCATCCAACTAGGAAGCCGGGCTTGCGGTTCCAGAGTCTGGTGCGACACAACCCAATTAGATTATAGCCTCTGGCCCACGGCAAGTAAAGGTGCAGGCTGCCCGTGTTCGGTCGATGCCTGGGCCACCCGGCCTCTCGCCAGTCGGCAGTAGGCCGCGTCCAGCTCGATGCCGATGCCCCGTCGGCCGGTGCGGGCGCACGCCACCAGCGTGCTGCCGCTGCCCGCAAACGGGTCGACCACCAGGTCGTCGACGTAGGAGAAAAGTTGAATGCACCGCAGCGGCAGCTCGACGGGGAACGGGGCCGGATGGCCGATGCGTTTCTTGCTTTCCCCATTGAAGGTCCACACGCCGTTGGTCCAGGCGATGAAGTCATCGCGGCGGATGTCGGAGTGGCCGATGCGCTGCTTCTTCCACTGCTTTTTGTAGAGAACGACGATGGTCTCGACCGGGGCGATGACGAACGGCGCCGAGGCCGACAACCAGGAGCCCCATGCCGTTCGCCGGGAGATGTTCTGTTCGTTCCAGATGATGGTAGAGTGATACTTCCACCCCAGGCTCTTGGCCAGCGCGGTGAGATCGGCGCAGACGCTCTGCTGGCCTCCCTTGTTCTTGTCCAGGGGAATGTTGAGGCAGAGCCGACCGTCGTCGGCCATGAGGTCGTAGGCCCGGGCCAGCCAGGCCTTGGAAAACGCCAGGTACTGGGCGTATGAGCCCCCATCGTCGTGCGAGGCGTAGGCGACGTCGACGTTGTACGGCGGAGACGTCACCATCAACCCGACGGTCCCACGGCGAATGGCTCGGGTGTTGAGGAAGTCGCCTTCGACAATCTGGATGGGGTCTGGTTTCTTGAGCACCTTGTTTCTCCTTGCTTGGTCCTTGAATAAAATTCTAGCCGGAGACGCGATTCCTGCCCCGCGCTGGACGTTTTAGCAGGATCCCCGCGCCCGGGCGCTCAAGCAAAAGAAAAGCGCTTTTTTGAAAGGATAAATCCACCCCCATGACCATGACCGAACTGTCGTCCCGCTACCAGCCGGAGACGGTAGAAAGCCGTTGGTACCCCATCTGGGAGCGAGACGGGCTGTTCGGAGCCCATCCCGATCCTTCGAAAACACCCTATTGCATAGTGATTCCGCCGCCCAACGTCACCGGGTCTCTTCACATGGGACACGCTTTGAACGGCACCATCCAAGACGTTCTCATCCGCTGGCGCCGCATGCAGGGCTACATGGCGTTGTGGATTCCCGGCACCGACCACGCCGGCATTGCGACCCAGATGGTGGTGGAAAAAGAGCTACGCAAGGAGGACAAGACCCGCCACGACCTGGGGCGGGAGAAGTTCCTCGAGCGGGTGTGGAAGTGGCGTGAAGATTACGGTCGCACCATCGTCGGCCAATTGCGGCGCATGGGCGCCTCGTGCGACTGGACGCGAGAGCGGTTCACCATGGACGAGCAGGCTTCTCGGGCCGTGCGCGAGGCGTTTGTGCGCTGGTACGAGAAAGGCTACATTTTCAAGGGCAAGCGCATCATCAACTGGTGCGTGCGCTGTCTGACGGCCCTGTCGGATCTCGAAGTGGAGCGCAGCATCGCCAAGGATGGCAAGCTGTTCCACCTCCGTTACCCTCGAGAAGACGGGCAGGGCGACGTGGTCATCGCGACGACCCGTCCGGAGACCATCCTGGCCGACGTGGCCGTGGCTGTGAACCCGAGGGATCCTCGCTATAAAGACGTGGTGGGCAAGAAAGTCATCTTGCCGCTGGTCGATCGAAAGCTGCCGGTCATCGCCGATGAGGTGGTCGAGATGGATTTCGGCACCGGCGCCCTGAAGATCACGCCCGGCCATGACGCCAACGACTTTGAGGTGGGCCGACGGCACGGGCTTGAAACCATGCTGGTGATGAGCCCCGACGGCGCCATGAACGACGAGGCGGGCCAATACGCCGGCCTGGAGCGGTTCGATTGCCGCCGCCAGATCGTGGAGGATCTGCGGGAAGAGGGCTACCTGGTCAAGGAAGAACCTTACGAGGTGGCGCTGGGCCGCTGCTACCGGTGCGACAGCGTGCTGGAACCGTATCTGTCGGACCAGTGGTTCGTGCGCATGGACGAACTGGCGAAGCCCACCCTGGAGGTCGTCAAAGACGGTCGGGTCAAGATCCATCCGGAACGATACACCCGCCTGTATATCGAATGGATGGAGAACATCCGCGACTGGTGCATCAGCCGCCAGCTCTGGTGGGGGCACCGTATTCCCGTCTGGACGTGTCAATCGTGCGGCACCGAGAAGGCGTGGCGAGAAGAGCCGACGGCCTGTCCCAAGTGCGGCAGCCAGGACCTGAAGCAGGACGCCGACGTCCTGGATACGTGGTTCTCGTCGGCCCTGTGGCCGCTGTCGACCCTGGGCTGGCCGAACGAGACCGAAGACCTGAAATACTTCTATCCGACCAACGTCTTGAGCACAGACCGAGGCATTCTCTACCTGTGGGTGGCTCGCATGATCATGACGGGCATGGACTTCCGCCAGCAGGTGCCCTTCCACGACGTGAACATCCACGCCACCGTGCTGGCCTCCGACGGCAAGAAGATGAGCAAGTCGAAGGGCACCGGCATCGATCCCATGGTCCTGTTCGACAAGTATGGGGTGGATGCAACCCGCTTCGGCCTCATGGTCATGACCGAACAGGGCCAGGACATCCGATACTCCGAGCAGCGTATCGAGATGAGCCGCAACTTCTGCAACAAGATCTGGAACGCCACGCGACTGATGCTGGGTTGGCTCTCTCCCGAGGCGGTGCCGGGACGCCTCAGCACGGAGCAATTACGCGGCCATCGGGTGGATGCATGGCTGTTGAGCCGCCTGGCCCAGGTGGTGGAGACGTGCACCAAAGCCCTGGAAGGGTTCAACTTTGACGACTACAGCCGGGCCCTCTACGACTTCTTCTGGGATGACGTCTGCGACTGGTACCTGGAAATCGTGAAACCCGTGTTTCGGGACGGTCAGCCGGCCGATCGGACTCAAGTCCAGTCGGTGCTCTACGAAGTATTGAATACCAGCTTGCGGTTGATGCACCCGCTCATGCCCTTTATCACCGAGGAGCTCTGGCACATGCTCCCCGGCACCCACGGCAGCGTCATGACGGCAGAGTGGCCCAAGCCGGAGGCGAGTCGCCGCAACGCGGTGGCCGAAGCAGAGATGGCCATGATTATCGAATGCGTGAGGGGCATTCGAAACCTGCGCAAAGAGCTGGGCGTGAAGCCCCAGCAGGACCTGGAAGCCATCGGGGTGTTCCCCGACGAGAAGACGCTGAAGGTGCTCCAGGAGGCGGCCCCGCTCCTGGAGACGCTGGCCCGGTCTCGTCCCCTCACGCTGCGAGGTGGCGGCGACAAGCCGGCCCGGGCGCTGAGCTTCCGAGCGCACGGTGGCGAGGTCTTCCTGCCCTTGACGGGCGTGGTCGACGTGAGTGCCGAGGTCGAGCGACTGACGAAGGAGCAGCAGCAGATCCAGGGTGACCTGGAACGCTTGGCCGAGAAGCTGCAGCGCCCCGAGTTTGTCAACCAGGCGCCCGCAGCGGTAGTAGACAAGGAGCGCACCCGACAACGGGACCTCCAGGACCGCCAGGCCGGCGTCGCCCAACGCCTTGACCTCCTGCGGGGCGCGCAGTAGGGTCTGGGCTAGACTTTGGCGACGGCGGGTGACTCTTTGCGCTGTTCGATAGGCACGTAGTCGGCGTGCTCGGCCCCAGTATAGTCGGCCCGCGGGCGCAGGATGCGGTTGTGCGTCAACTGCTCCAGCACGTGCGCCGTCCAACCCGACACCCGGCTCATGGCAAAGATGGGCGTGAACAGATCGTCGACGATGCCCAGGTCGTGATAGACCGAAGCCGAGTAGAAGTCGACGTTGGCCGCCAGCTTCTTCTCCCGGTTGACCACTTCTTCCACTGCCCGGCTCATCTGGTACCAGACGGGCTCTTGTATCGCCTCGGAAAGCTCCTTCGACATCTTGCGAAGATGAGTCGCCCTCGGATCCTCGGTCCGATAGACTCGGTGCCCGAAGCCTGAGACCTTCTTCTTGGCGTTCAGCATGTTCTTGATGTACTCGTCGACCTTGTCGACGGTCCCGATGGCGCGCAGCATGGCCATCACTTCCATGTTGGCCCCGCCGTGCAGCGGCCCTTTGAGCGCGCCGATGGCCGCCGTCACGGAAGAGTGCATGTCGGTCAGGGTCGAAGCCGTCACTCGGGCCGTGAAGGTCGAGGCGTTGAATTCGTGATCGGCGTGCAAGATGAGGGCCACGTCCAGCGCCTTGGTGGCCCGCGCCTCCGGCTTCTCGCCGCGTAGCATGTAGAGAAAGTTGGCCGCGTGGTCAAGCGACGCATCCGGAGCCACCAGGGGCTGCCCCAACCGCATCCTCTGCCAGGCCGCCACAACGGTGGGCATCTGGGCGGTCAGGCGGATGGCTTTACGCATGTTGGCGGCCAGGGAGTTGTCCTTGCTGTCGGCGTCATAAATACCGAGGAGCGACGGCACCGTGCGCAGGACGTCCATGGTCACCGCATCCTTGGGCAGCGTGCCCATGAACTTGAGCACTTCGGCCGGCAGCCCCCGTGACGCCGCCAGGGCATCCCGGGTCGACTTCAGCTCGGCCTTGGTGGGCAACGCGCCGTACCACAACAGGTGGCAGGTCTCCTCGAACGTGGAGTGCGTCGCCAGGTCGTGGATGTTATAGCCTCGGTAGGCCAGAATGCCCTTCACCCCGTCGATGAAACAGATCGAGGACGAGGCAGCGACGACATCCTCCAAACCTTCCTTGAAACCGTCTGGTGCACTCGTTTGAGACATCGTGGAATCCCCTTTCAACTTACAAC
>DASYBA010000152.1:0-8792 GCA_036501005.1 Candidatus Xenobia bacterium
CCTTTTCGATAGAGGGTTTGTCGTACTTCACGGGGCTCCGTTGGGACTTGGCTCGATACGACGGACGTCTCCCATGCGGAGACTGATGTCGATGGCCGGGGCTGAGTTGGTGATGATGCCCATCGACATGTAGTGAACCCCGGTGCGGGACAGCTCGTCGATGCGGTCGGGCGTCAAGCCCCCCGACACTTCGATACGGCACTGCTGGCCAATCAGGCGGATGGCCTGTTGCAACGTGTCGGGATCCATGTTGTCCAGCATGACGATGTCGGGCTTCTCGGTGAGCGCTTCCCGCAACTGCTCCAGGGTCTCCACCTCGATTTCGATGGTGGCCGTGACGGGCGCTCCCTGGCGGGCTCGGCGAACGGCTTCGGCGGGGCCCGCGAACTTCAGATGGTTGTTCTTGATGAGCACCCCGTCGAAAAGCCCCATGCGATGGTTCTTGATGCCGCCCATGCGGCAGGCGTGCTTGGCCAGGGTTCGATAGCCGGGCAGCGTCTTCCGAGTATCGAGAATGACCGCCTGCCCGCCCTGCGCCAGGATGTGCATCTGGGCGGCAAAGGACGCAATGCCCGATAAATGCGACAAGAAATTGAGGGCGGTGCGTTCACCAGTCAGGATGGTTGCGGCGCGGCCCTCGATACGGAGCAGCTTCTGCCCCGGCTTCATGACCTCGCCATCGTGCGCCATGTCGGCCAGGTGCAAGGTGTCGTCGAGCAGTTCGAACACTCGGCGGGCGACGGGCAGCCCGGCCAGAATGCCGGGCGCCTTCGCCACCAGCCAGGCCGTCGCGGCCCACTCCTCGCCCACCACGGTGCGGCTGGTGACGTCGCCAGTGCCAATGTCTTCGGACAGGGCCAGACGGATGAGAGGGTCGATAGAGAGGGCCAGGAGGTCAGGCATGGCGCCGTGGTTTTGGCGCTGCCTGGTACGGTTCCTCTACGACTTGATGGCCCGCGGTTTCCGGCGCCGGGGCGGCGGGCTCGTGTCTTTCTCATCTTTCTTGGGCGGGTCGATCCAGCGAAACATTCAAGTGCCTCCGTCTTTTGAGAGGCATCGTACTTGACCGCTGTCGATCGGGCGTTGAAAAGGCGTTTATGCCCTGCGCGGATCGCTAGCGGCGACGACCATCGCTGACGAGGGCAAACAACACCGCCACGATGGCCGCGGGCAGGGCAGTCGCGTGGGCATCCAGTTCCGGTGCGGTGGCACCGAGGATGCTGAAAGAGTTGGGAGGCTGAGGGCCGGTATCCGCACCGACACCATCGAGCAAGGTGAAGCTCTGAGAGGTAGAAGCGCCGCAGACGTTGGACCAGGAACAGAGGATGCAGTTCGGATTACACGGGGCCGAGAGGGTCAAATAGTAGGTTCCAGGAGCGAGCGTCACGCAGGGAACGTTGAAAGCGACGCAACCTACCGCGCAGCCCAGGGCGACCTGGCCGGTGGTGTAGGTGGTATTGGTCCCAAAGGCGGCTCCATTACAGCAAAAGCAACTGATGCCAAAGGGATTCGAGGAAATCTGATACGTGACGGGACAATTATGGCAAACAGTGCTGGAACAACCATCGCAGGGGCCCGGCCTGGAGAAGATGATCTGCTGTACGATGGAGGTGGAAGTCAGACAAAACGAATCGCTCTCTTGCCCGCAGTGTCGACTACCGCCACAAGGGAAATGGCCAAAACCAGCGGAAGAACTGTTCGGGGGACCACTGGTATACAACAAGGGGGTCGCGGACGCGGACCCCTGTAACAGCCCGACCAGGGCCAACAGCAATATCAATCGCCCCATGAATGACCCCCTCATCGTATCCTACCTTCAAACAATAACGGAACGGGCTGGACGTTGTCAAGCGCAGGGCGGTTGCCGCCCAGGCGGGCCAGCTCCGTTACATCAGTCGTGAGTGTGCGGCTGTGGCTGTGGGCGAGGGACCCGCTTCACGCCCGCCCAGGCTCGAGGCACCACCGCCAGCAGGATGGCCAGCACCCCGATGCCGACGCCCAGCCGAAGCCCTTCAAGGATGTTCTGTAGCATGTTGCCCTCCCTCTACTGAAGCATGTGGAAGCCGCTGTGCAGCTTCTGGATGTCTTGGACCGTCAGTACCAGCACCAGCGTCAAGAGCACCGCCAGGCCCACGGTGTGCACCAGCGCTTCCTTGTCCTGGTCGACCGGCCGGCGCCGAATGGCCCCGATCAAGACGATGAAGCCTCGAGCCCCGTCCAGCGCCGGCACCGGCAGCAGGTTGAACCCGCCGACCAGTGTGCTGATCACGCTCCAGAAGGCGGCCAATGGCCAGATGCCCTTGCCCGCCGCCTCCACCAGGAGCTGCCCGATGCCGACTGGACCCGACATCTGTTTGCGCACCGTCGAGACCTTCTCCCGCCCGCTCACCAGGTTCTTGATGAGATAGATGGGCGTCATCGTCAGGCGGCCCGCCAACTGCCAGTAGGTCGCCATGACCTCCGTCACGCCGCCGACCGCGGGGGCAAAGGTGACCGTGCCCGGATTGGGTTCCGGCGTGATGCCGATACGCCCGACCTTGGTCGGGTTGCCCTTCTCGTCGACGTCGTCGGCCGGTTGAGGCGTGACCTTCAAGGTGACGGCCTGGCCACCCCGGTCGACGGTCATGTCGATAGACTGGTTGGGATGGCTGCCAATGGTCGATACGATGTCGTTGAACGAATTCATCGGCTTGCCGTCAATGCTGACGATTTTGTCGCCCGACTTGATGCCGGCCGCCGCCGCCGGCATGTCGTCGATGACCTGCGACACCCGGGTCGACATAGTCGCGTCAAAGACGGGCACCCCCTGCACCACGCCGATGACCGTGTACACCAGGAAGGCCGACAGGTAGTTCATCAGGCAGCCGCCGACGATGACGGCCATCTTCTGCCACGTGTTCTTGTTCTGGAAGTTGCCGGGGTCGTCTTTGTTGCCTTCGGTGTCCTCGCCTTCCATGCGGACGTACCCGCCCAGCGGAACGGCCCGTATCGAATACTCCGTCACGCCGCGCTGCCGACGAAAGACCTGCGGTCCGAACCCCAGCGAAAACTCGTGCACCGTCACGCCCACGTAGCGGGCGATGAAGAAGTGACCCGACTCGTGCACAAACACGACCAGCCCGAATGCAAAGATGGCGGCCAACAACGCCAGCCAGTTTGCCAACAACCAATGCATCTCAGGGTCCTCCTACTTTATGGGGCTCCGCCCCCCAAGCCGCTTCGCTGGGGATCCCCCCGGCTCGCGTCTGGAGGCAGAACCACCAGCGACCACGAGTCAACACCGCTGTCCTACCTGGGATCGAAACACCCGGGCACGGCACCGGGTTTCCTCATCCACCGCCAAAAGTCCGGCCAGCGTCAGTTCCGCCAGGGCCGGCGTTCTCTCCAGACAATGCTCGATGAGGCGGGGAATCTCCCCAAACGACAGCTCGCCGGCCAGAAAGCGGGCCACCGCCACTTCGTTGGCGGCGTTCAACACGGCGGGAAAGGCTCCCCCCTTACGGCCCGCCTCGTACGCCAGACCCAAGCACGGAAAATCGTCCCCGCGGGGCGTCTCGAACGTGAGCCGCGCCATGCGGGTAAAGTCGGCCGGCTGCCACGAACGAGGCAGACGTTCCGGCCATCCCAGCGCGTACTGGATGGGCAGCCGCATGTCCGGCAGGCCAAGCTGGGCCTTCAAAGACCCGTCGACAAACTCCACCATGCTGTGGACGATGCTCTCCGGGTGCACCACCACGTCGATGCGCTCCAGCGGCACATCGTAGAGATGATGCGCCTCCAGCACCTCGAAGCCTTTGTTCATCAGGGTCGCCGAATCGATAGTGATCTTCGAACCCATCTTCCAATTGGGATGGGCCAGCGCCTGCGCCACCGTCACCGTGTCCAACTCGGCCCGAGGCGTGGTGCGGAAAGGCCCGCCGCTGCACGTGACGACGATGCGTCCGACGGCCTCCGGCGCCTCTCCTACCAGGCACTGGAAGATGGCAGAGTGCTCGCTGTCGACCGGCAGGATGCGCCGCCCTGACTCACGAGCCGCGCCCATCATCAGCGAGCCGCCCACCACCAGCGCCTCCTTGTTGACCAGGGCAATGTCCTTGCCGGCCTGCAGCGCCGCCAGCGTGGGCGAGAGGCCCGCCACGCCCACCACCGCGACGACGACCATGTCGATGGCGGGCAAGGTGGCCGCCTCCTCCAGTCCCCCATGGCGCACCTGGACGGACGGCCCCATCGCATCCCGAAGCCGGCTTGCTGCCTCCTCTTCTCGCATGGCCGCAAAGGGCACGCCAAATCGCTTGACCTGCCGGGCCACTTCCTGCCAGTCGCCGCCGGCCACCAGGGCCCCCACTCGGAACCGCTCGGGAAACGCCGCCACGACATCCAGGGTCTGGCGTCCGATAGACCCCGTCGAGCCAAGAATGGCGAGGGTCTTCATACGCCGACCAGAAAGCGCACGACCAGATAGATGACGGGCGTCGCAAAGAAGAACGAGTCGAAGCGGTCCAAGAGACCGCCGTGGCCGGGGATGAGCGCCCCGGCGTCCTTGACGCCGGCGTCGCGCTTGAGATAGGACTCCCACAGGTCGCCGAATTGTGAGGCGACCGCACCCGCCAGGCCGATCCACACCCCATAGATGGTGGGCACGTCGGCCGTCATGCACCACAGGCATGCGACGACACAGGCCGTCACCACGCCCCCAATCGACCCTTCCACGGTCTTGTTGGGGCTGATCCACGGGCACAGCTTATGCTTGCCGAGGAGGCGGCCGAAGGCGAAGCAACCGATATCGGAAAAGGCGATGGTCCAGGCCAGCAGCCACGTATAGAACAGCCCCGCGGTGACGTGCTGCCCCATGAAGACCATGGGGCCGTCCATCTTGCGGAGCTGCAGAATCTGCGAGAACCCCCAGATGACGTACAGATAGCCCAGCGTCGTCACCGATACGTCGGACATGGTGAAGGTGCGGCGCCGGCTGATGAGCAGAAAGGCCGTCCAGGTGCCGATGATGAGCCACAGCACGAGGCTGTTCTCCTGGGCCGACGAGAGAAAGCCGCCGCCCAGCACGAGCAGCACCCCGGCGGTCTGGCCAATCCAGTCGTGCGGATCCAGTTGGTTGGCTCGGGCCAGCCGATAGAACTCCGCCAGCGACACGGTGGCGATGGCGAGGGCAAACAGCGTCAGCGGGATGCCGCCACACCAGATGAACGACAGCGCGATGGTCGCCACCAGAAGACCATAGATGATGCGGTTGCGAAGCGGGCGCGGCGGCTTGTCGGGGCGGTCGCGGACGACGTGCAGCCGGGGGCGTGGACGGGGAATGCGGGATAGAACCTGCACAGCTCAGCTCGCCCCGAAACGGCGGTCGCGACGCTGGTAGGCCCGCACCGCCTCCAGCAGCTCGTGGCTGCCAAAGTCAGGCCAGTACAGGTCGGTAAACCAGAACTCGGTGTAGGCGATCTGCCACAGCAGGAAGTTGCTGACTCGCAGCTCTCCGCTGGTGCGGATGAGCAGGTCTGGATCCGACAACCCCTGGGTGTACAGGTACTTTGCCACAGTCTCTTCGTTGACGGCCTCTGGACTGATCTTTCCCGCCGCCGCGTCGCGGGCAATCTGCCGAACCGCATCCAGCATTTCCGCCCGGGCCCCATAGTTGACGGCCAGGTTCAGGATGAGACCGGTGTTGTCGGCCGTCGCCTGTTCGGTGGCGTGCAGGGCCTTGAGCACCCGGGGCGGCAGCTCGTTGCGGCGGCCGATGACCCGAAACCGCACGTTGTTGCCGTGCAGCTTCTCCCGATCGGCCCGGCTGTAGTACTCAAAAAGAGACAAGAGAAAGTCGACCTCGAGGCTGGAGCGCTTCCAGTTCTCGACGGAGAAGGCGTAGGCGGTGAGCACCTCCACCTGCAAATCGACGCACGTCTGTACGACCTCTCTCAAGGAGCGCACCCCGGCCCGGTGCCCCATGAGCGCCGGCAACGAACGGGCGTGGGCCCAGCGGCGGTTGCCGTCCATGATGATGGCGATGTGGCGGGGAATGTGGTGGGGGTCGATATCCGCCGCCGCGCCGACGCCAGCAACCAGGACCTCCCGCGATGGCGCTTCAGTCTTCATAACCCTCGTAGCTGGCCACCAGCACCATCCCATCGGCCGACGGCCGCTGTTGGATGACGCGCAACACGCCCACGCCGATTCTTGCACGGGGCGGGCGTGTCATCACCAGGGCGTGGACAGAGTGTCCGGCGGCCCGCAGCAGGGCCATCGCCTGGGTGTAGGGATAGCACAGAACCTCCGGCGTCAGACTTCGAGTATCTCCTTTTCCTTCCCGGCCAGTACTTCGTCAAATTCCTTGGTGTACTTGTCGGTCAGTTTCTGGATCTGGTCTTGCGCCCGCTTGACCTCGTCCTCCGTCGCCTTGCCCGCCTTCTCTTCCTTGCGCAACTCTTCGATGGCATCGCGACGCAGATTGCGCAGCGTCACTTTGCCCTCCTCGCCCCGTTTGCGCATCATCTTGACGATTTCCTTGCGGCGTTCCTCGGTCAGGGGTGGAAAGGACAACCGAACCGAGACGCCGTCGTTGGTGGGGTTGATGCCCAGGTCGGACTTCTGGATGGCCTTCTCGATGGCCCCCAGCAGCCCTTTATCCCATGGCTGGATGACGATCATGCGAGGTTCGGGCACGTTGATGTTCCCGCACTGCTTGATGGGCATGGCCTGGCCATAGGCGTCGACCTTGATGTGGTCCAGCAGGCCGGGGGCGGCCCGCCCGGTGCGGATGGTGGACATCTCACGCTTGAGAACGTCCATGGCCTTCTTCATCCGCTCCTCGGTGTCGCGAAAAAGAGTCTGCTCTACCATGCTCCTCCCCCTCGATTTAGTGGATTTGCGAAGGTTCTCGGGCGACCGGCGCGGGACCTACTGGACCACCGTGCCGATATCGTCCCCCTGGACGATTTTGCGGATGTTGCCGTCGACATCCAGGTTGAAGACGTAGATAGGCAGCTTGTTCTCGGAACAGAGCGCCACCGCGGGCGCGTCCATGACCTTCAGCTCCTGCTTGAGAACTTCCATGTAGGTCAGCTCTCGATACTTTTGGGCATCGGGGTGGAGCTTGGGATCCTGGGTGTAGATGCCGTCGACCTGGGTGGCCTTGAGGATGGCCTGCGCCCCGATCTCCAACGCCCGCAAGGCCGCGGTCGTGTCGGTCGTGAAGTACGGGTTGCCCGTGCCGCCGGCAAAGATGACCACCCGGCCCTTCTCCATATGCCGCATGGCGCGGCGTTTGATGAAGGGCTCGGCCACCGCACGCATCTCGATGGCGGTCTGCACCCGGGTCACCACCTTGAGATGTTCGAGGGCATCCTGCAGGGCGAGGGCGTTGATGACGGTGGCGATCATGCCCATGTAGTCGGCGGTGCCGCGATCCATGCGGGGCGCCATGCGCCCCCGCCAGATGTTGCCCCCGCCGACCACGACCGCCACCTCGACGCCCATGGCGCGCACGTCCTTGATCTCGCGGGCGTACCGCTCGACCAGCGCCCGATCGATGCCGAAACGGGAAGGACCCGACAGGGCCTCCCCGCTCAACTTGAGGAGTATGCGTTGGAACTTGGGCCCGGCCTTGACCCTGGCCGGCGCGGTTTCTGTCTGCACTCCTGTGCTCATGACGCCTACTCTGCCTTCTGACCCGCCGTTTCGCCCAGCGCGAACCGCACGAACCGGCGGACCACGATGTTCTCACCCAGCTTGCCCGAGGTAGACCTGACCAGGTCGCCAACCTTCTGCTTGTCGTCCTTCACATACGGCATGTCGAGGAGGCAGATCTTCTCGAAGTACTTTTCGACCTTGCCGGTGGCAATCTTGTCGGCCATCTCTTCCTTCTTGCCCTCATCCATGGCAATCTTCTTGTACCCGGCCTTCTCCCGTTCGATCACCTCGGCGGGAATTTCTTGCCTCGACACAAAGGTCGGGGCCAGGGCCGCGATCTGCATAGCCAGCTCCTTGCAGAGGTGGGTGAAGTCGTCGGTCTTGGCGACGAAGTCGGTCTCGCTGTTCACCTCGAGCAACACCCCGACCGTATGGCTGTGGTGGATGTACGACACGATGCGGCCCTGGGAGGCCATCCGGTCTTTCTTTTTATCGGCCGAGGCGATGCCTTTCTGGCGCAGGAAGTCGGCAGCTTTCTGCAGGTCGCCGTCATTTTTCTCCAGCGCCGTCTTGCAGTCCAGCATGCCAGCGCCGGTCTTGTCGCGCAGTTCCTTGATGTGTGCGGCAGTGATCGTCATTGACGTCATCCTCCTTGTCATTGAAAGAAAGCCAGGAGCTGTCTCCTGGCCTCCTCGTGCAAATTGCGGGTGAAAGCTAGGCGCCTGCTTCGGTGGGCGCGGGGGTCGGCGGGGCGACGGCTGCAGCAGGGTACGCCTCGACCGGGACGGCCCCTGCCTCGACCGGCGGCTGGGCAGCATACTCTTCGGCGGCCCCGTAGGTCTCGGCGCCATACCCCTCGGTGGCATACGGATCGGCGCTGTAGCCTTCCAGCTCGGCCGCCATGACGTCGGCCTGGTCGGCCGACAGGGTGGCCTGGGCCAGCTCGGACTCCATCTCGGCCTTGGTCTCGACAATGGCGTCAGCCATCTTGCCGGTCAGCAGTCTGACGGCCCGGATGGCGTCGTCGTTCCCGGGGATCGGAAAGTTGATTTCGTCAGGGTCGCAGTTGGTGTCGACGATGGCGCAGATGGGAATGCCCAGCTTGCGGGCCTCGGTGACGGCGATGTGCTCCTTGCGAGGGTCGATGATGAAGA
>DASYBA010000153.1:0-1632 GCA_036501005.1 Candidatus Xenobia bacterium
CTGGAAAGCGTGGGTGTCGGCCACCGCAACCAAGTCGGCAAAGGTGCGGAAGTTGGCCGCGCCCCGTGGAATGTCCAGGGCCTTGGCCAGGGCCTGGGGTTTGCCGGTGTCGGCGACCTCGGCTTGCAGAAAGGCGTCGAACCGCTCGGTGAGCAGGGCCGCGACGCGGCGGAGGGTCTCGGCACGGGAGAGGGGACCCAGGGCGGCCCAGGCGGGTTGCGCGCGACGGGCAGCGGCGACCGCACGATCGACGTCAGCGGCGGTCGCCGTACACACCTGTGCGACGATGCGGCCATCGACTGGGCTGACATCGTCGAAGTGCTGGGCGGTCTCGTGGAACTCCCCGTCCAGGAACAGGGCATACCGCTTCAACGCTGCCAGATCTCCTTGGTGAGGGCGTCAACTGCCTTCCACAGCTCGGGAAAGAGCGGTTCGGTCCCCCCCGGGGTCATGCTCGTGACCGGAATGTTCTTGAGCGACATGACCTCGGTGCCGAGCACGCGACGGGCCAGGGCAAAGTGGATGTAGCGGAGCTTCTGGAACTGCTCGTCGTACTCCATCAGGTCTTCGATGATCTGCAGCTCTTCGAGGTTTTCCCGCGGGTGTCGGTGCACCTCGAGCACCGTCTTCTTGCGGCGGGCCATCATGGCCTCGAAATGCGGCCACAGCTCCTGAGGGAGGGTCAACAGGCGGTGGAAGCCAGGCGACTCCGAACCGCTGCCGCGGCCCAACTGCTTGCGGATTTCATGAAAATCGACCGGCAGCAGTGTTTCCAGCAGCGGAAAGGCTTCCAGGAGATGGCGGGCGATTTTGCGTACCCGCGACAAGATGCGTCCCGCTTCCAGGAGCTGGTCGTCGTCGAGGAGCTTCATGACCCACTGCATCTCGTGGTCGATGAGCTTCATCCACAGTTCGCAGCTCTGGTGGGTGATCTGGAACATGAGCTCGTCGTGGGTGGCCAGCTCTTCGGGCGACTTCTGTAAGGCCAGCAGGGCATCGGTGCGGATGTAGCGGTCGTAGTCGGTCGGTGGGCGGGGGGCGGTCTTGCTCATGGGCGCGATATTATCCAACCAACCCCGGGCTCCTGGAATGTTTGACATCCGTCGAAAAATCCTAAACTATTAGAGGAAGATGGCGCGCATACTCATCGTTGACGATAGCCCGACGCAGGCCCAGTCGCTGGCCATGCTGCTCGACGGACACGATGTCGGCATGGCCTCGGGCGGGGAGGAAGCCCGGGCGCGCCTTCGTGAAGGCCACTGGGACCTGGTGGTGTCCGACGTGGTCATGCCGGGCGAGTCGGGGTACGACCTGTGCCGGGCCATCAAGCGCGAATGGCACGTCCCGGTGCTGGTTTTGACCAGCCTGAGCAACCCCGGTGAGATCTTGCGGGCGCTGGAGGCCGGCGCCGACAGCTTCGCGACCAAGAACGGCGCCCCCGAAATACTGCTCCAGCGCATTGACGCTTTGCTGTCCGGTCGCACGGAAGCCGACCCGGTACAGTTCATGGGGCAGACCTACCGCATCACGGCCGGCCGGGCGCAGATCCTGTCTCTCCTGCTGGCGACCTTTGAAGACATGGTGCGGAAGAACGAGCTTCTGGTCGAGGGCGAGCGTCAGCTCGAGGAGAAG
>DASYBA010000154.1:0-5245 GCA_036501005.1 Candidatus Xenobia bacterium
CTGCTGGTGCGTGTGCACTTTGCGGCTTCCTCCAAGTTGAAAACCCGTCGACAGCACGGGGTTCGGGCGCCGATGTACTCGCAAAACGCTGATGTGGGTCTGACACGGTCCGAGGCCGGTGCCACTGATGTGGTCGGTTCTATGGGTGGTGCTTACTCTACTGTTGGTGCGTTAACCAATTCCGAATCCCTGGGACTGATTGTTGCGCCTTCTGGCAATGTCGAATTGCTCCCGGTTGTGAAGGGTATTCGATATTATTGTAGAATGGACTGACATGCTATCTGACTGGCAAAAGTTGGCACGACACCTGAAGCGGGAACGTTTACGACGAGGCATGAGCCAGGCCGAGGCGGCACGCCGAGCGGGGGTGTCAGGAGCCTATATGTGCCAGGTAGAGCTGGGCCGCAAGCAGGCTTCCCGGCGGCTTGCGGAGCGGTTGGAGCCCGTCTACGGCGTCCCCAAGGGTCGCTTCGTAGGCAAATATCGGTTTCCGCAGCGGGGGCGACGGCCTCTCGGGCCCGAAGCAGGCGCAGCCCTACGGGCCCTGCTGGCGGCCGCTCCGGTGCCAGGCCAGTCTCGACAGCCGGACAAGCAATCTCCAGTTCCGCCTCCCCACGGCTGGGATGATTGGCAGGGAACGGTCGAGAATCCGCTGTGGCCCGTGGCGCCCCATCTGGGCAGGGACGCCGCCGACGAGGTGGTCCAGTTGGAAACGTCCCGTCCGCATGACGACGTCTTCTGGTCTTCCATGAACGGACTGCCTTTCGATAGCTGGACCGAGAAGCGGTTCATGGTCAAGCTGGGCCTGGCCAAGGGACAGTTGGTGCGGGTGGCTCCGGCTCGGGCGGGGGCTTCCGCTCGAGTGGTGGACGGTCGGTCGGGAGCAGATATCCGTCATCGCCCTCAGAACGCCATGGTCCTGTCCTTGGGTGGACTGGACGCGGTAATCTGGCCGCAGCGGCCCGTCAGGGGACGCACCGCCTGGAAGTTGGACGGTCTCGCGGTAGTGGCCGCTGCAGGTCGGAAGCTGACGGTCAATATCGAAATCGACGGCCCGCAGCACGACCCATTGCGGGATCTCTTCCGCCAGGAAGACTTTAACCTGCCGACCTTGCGCTACTCGGCGGCGACCGTCAACGCCCCCGGGTTCATCAAGCGGCTCTTCACGGATCTCCGAACGTTACTTGGCGCACAATGATCTCAGCTCACTACGCTCACTTGAACGTTCGTGTCGGTTGGTGACCTGTTTAGCGCCGGCAGTACCGTGTATGATTGGGTAGGGAGAAAAGGAGGCGAGAGGGAGCCCGGTTTAGGCTCATAACGTACCGCGCTAGCTAGCTAGCTAGCTAGCGTGGCGACCCACAAGAGGCCCGGGGGACGCCGTCTGAAGGAAAGGAGGGTCTACTGCGGTAACCCGTGGTGACGTATGACTCCCGAAGAACTCGAACGCCACAAATTGAACGTCAGGCAGTTCTACCAGGCGAGGTACGTGCTCTACAGTGCTGTTTTGCTGATTATGTTTCGCAAGCACGTTTTGCCGGAGCAGTACCGTTACGAAATGCAGACGTGCGAGCTCGCCTTCTATGCTGTGCTATTCCTGTGGGCGGCCCGCCATTTGTTCTGGTATCTTCGCCGGCCTGTTCGATCTCCGTGGGGAGGCTTGACATCGTATTCGACACTTTTCCACTTGATTCTTCAGGCAATCTTGTGTCTTACAAAGAGTGCCGATCGTGTGTGTGGTACGTGTGTGGTACCAGTGTCTATCTCCACACCGGGGAGAGTATTTGGGCTGGCCTGGTTCTATCGGCTGTCGGGGCTTTGGTTGGGTATCTGACGCAATTGTACCAGCAAAGAAGGAGAGCTGTATAACTGAGTTTGCGATCGACATGCCGTGCGGCTGCTTCCAACCGCCATGTGAGGAGGTCGCCGACTCGGGTGCGCCTGGCATGGTGGGATGAGGGCCCGCGTCAGTCCGTAGGGCGGTGTGACAGCGGCCTGCCCAGCAGGGGATAGAGGACCAGTCCCACCAGCAGGGCTTCGGCCGCCCCCAGTATATCGGATCCGCTGCAGTTGGCCAGCAGCACGAGGCACACCCCGAGGGCAAGAATCGGTACCGCGTAGCCGCCTGGAATCAGGAACGCGGGTCGGGCCGTAGCGGTTCGGCGGCGCCACACCATGACCGCGACCACCGTCGGCAGGTACTGCAGCAGGCTGGCCAGGGCCGAGAGCGCCATCAACTTGTCGACCGTGTTGTTCCAAGCCAGGGCCAGGGTCAAGGTCGCGGTGACCCCGATGGCTCGCACCGGGGTCGCCAGGCGAGGGTGCAGCAAGCCCACCCACCGCCACCGCTCGTGGGCCAGCGCCCACAGGCTGCGCGGACCGGTGAAAGCGATACTGGCATTCACGCTGGCCATCGATATGAGGCTGGCGCCGGCCACCACCGCCGCCAACCAGGGCACGCCGGCCGCCGCATCCGTCAAGGGCGCCGCCGAACCCGCCTGGCCCATGCCGCAGACCACGGCCTGGATCACCATGTACACGACCGTTGCCAGGCTTAGCACCCACGCCAGCGCTCGGGGGATGGTCCGCTGGGGGTCCTCGACCTCCCCGGCCGGCACCGGAATCTCCTCAAAACCGCTGAAAGTGTAGAGGATGTATAGCGCTCCCGTGGCCCAGTCGGATGTCGCATGAAACGATATCGGTCGCAGCCGACCCACTGTCCACCCCACGAAAACCGCGAGGGGAATGAACTTCACGGCGGCCAACACGGCATTGCTCATGGCTCCCGCTCTGGCTCCCAGCCCGTTCAAGACCGACAGCCCCACCACGACCAGGAGGAGCAGCACCTGTATCGATCCCCCGAAGCGGTCGTGCAGTTGCCCCGCCAACGCCGCCGCCACGGCCGCCCAGCCGAGCACCGACGACAGCCAGATCACCCACCCCACCAGAAAGCCCGGCAGGGGCCCGAACGTGGTCCGGGCATAGGCATAGGCCCCCCCCGTTTCGGGCACCCGTGCCGCCATCTCGGCAAAGCAGAGGGCGATGGCGTAGCAGAGCAATCCGCCCAGGCCGAACGCGAGGATGCTCCATCCGTTGAGGGTGGCCGCCAAAGAGCCCGGGGTGAGGAAGATGCCCGTGCCGATGACCGAGTTCAAGCCCAACGCGGTCAGCGTCAACAAACCCAAGGCGCGGCGGAAGGACGGCTGTGCCACACGGCAGCATTCGAGGCCACGGAGGAACCCCTGCCGGGGCGGCCGAAGCCGGCCCCGCATGGATGCTCGCTCGGCCGGCATTTCCCGAGTCATCTGGAAGGTGTTGATCCTGAACGCCTTCGCCGCCATAGCCAAAGCCGTGACGGGGTTTGCCTGCGGCTCCCTGGCCATGGGCGCCGACGCCCTCCACAGCCTCATGGACATGTCGGCCAACGTGATGGCGCTGGTGGGCTGCCGCTGGGGCTCTCAACCCGCCGACGAAGACCACCCTTACGGGCACTCCAAGTTCCAGACGCTATCGGCCCTCGGCATCTCCATGCTGCTGGGCGTCAGTTGCTTTGAGGTGCTCGAATCGGCCATCGGACGGCTGGCCCATCCGGTACCGCCCGTTGCGCCTGGCGTGGCCCCCTTCATCGTCATGTTCGCCACGCTGGTCGCCAACGTATGGGCCAGCGTCTACGAGTCGCAAATGAGTCGGGCCTGGTCCAGCCTGGTGCTGCAGGCCGACGCCCAGCATACCCGCAGCGACGTGCTGACCAGCGTTTCTGTGCTGGCCAGCCTGCTCGGCGCCCGGGCGGGCCTGCCATGGGCCGATGCCGCGGTGGCGGTCGGGGTCGCTGCTTTCCTGGCCTGGACGGCCGTCGGCCTGGTCAAGATGGTATCTCAGGTGCTGGTCGACGGCGTGGCCGTGGATCCGAGGGAGGTCCGCCAGATCGTCATGGATATCGGCGGCGTCGAGGATTGTCATCGCATTCGCAGCCGTCGAGGAGAGTACGGCATCTGGCTGGATCTGCACGTGCTCGTCGATCCCGAGATGTCGACTCGCCAGGCGCACGAGATCGCCGAGGAGGTCGAACGCCGGCTGCGGGTTCGCTACGGGTCCGAGGCCGACGTCATGGTGCACATCGAGCCCTACGGCTGGGATACCGATGCCGAAGCGGCAGGCACGCCGGCCGGTGCCCAGGTGCAGCCCCTCCCTATCGAGATGCGGTGAGAGACGAGGGTCGCGGCCTCGAATACGGGCTCCTGGCCGCCAACGTCTGTGCCTCCCTGGTGGCTTTCGCCCGGCAGCGGGGAGGGCGCGTGGCCCTCCGCCCAGCCGCCCGACTGGCGGACGATCTGTGGCCCGACATCATCTATCTGCGGCAGGGGCGAGTGGAAGGGCAGGATCAGCCTATGACCGTCCCGCCCGATCTGGTCGTCGACATCGTGCCGGCCAGCGCCGCCTGGTCTGAAGTGGAAGCCGTCGCCCGGCGGTACGCTGCCGAGGGCGTGCCCCTGGTCTGGATCGTTGACCCCTACTCCCAGTGTGTGCACGTCTTCGGGGCTGACCGGGAGAATGAAATCTACACCGGCCTGGAGGTCGTGCCGGGAGACGGCGTCTTGCCGGGCTGGGCCGGTACGGCGGCCAGCCTGCTACAAAGCGAATAGCCCCGCCAATAGGCAGGGCTACTCACCAGGGCCAGTGGGGGGTTCGGATTGATTTCTAGAAGCCCAGCCCGCCGCCGAAGTTCAGGTCGCCGCCGCAGTTGAAGTCGGAGCTGAAGCCCGAGGGAGTCGTCGTGACATTGCTGCTGAACCCGGCCGAGCCGCCGAACGACGTGCCCGAGCTCACTCCGAATTCGGCCCCGAAGCCGCCGCCGCCGCCGAAGCTGGCGCCGCCGCCGAAGCCGCCGCCACCCGCAAAGCCGGTGCCGCCGCCGATCCCAGTCGATGCAAAGCTCATCATGGAGTGCCCGCCCACCACTTTGTAGGCGACAGTGCTCTTCGTCATCGCGGGGGTGGCCTGCACGGCCGCAGCCTGCTTGACCAGGACCACTGCATCGCCTGCCTGCGGCAGGTTGGGATGGCTCCCCGTGAGCATCAATGAGCTGTGGTCGGCTGTAACGCACACGACCAGGGCCTTGGCCACGGTCTCTCCGTTCCGCTCGATGCGGACCTCATCACGTTCTCGAATGCCGTCACGAACGGCCAGGTTGGACCACCAGGTCTGCAGAAGTTGGGGGTCGGGACGGGTGACGACACCCGGGGTG
>DASYBA010000155.1:0-3360 GCA_036501005.1 Candidatus Xenobia bacterium
CGATCCTGCTGGCCATGGGCCTGGTGGGGAGTGCGCAAGCCGTCGACCTGACCCATGAAAGTCTGGCGGGCCTTCACTTCGGAGACCCGGCCGCCCTGGTCAAACGACATCTGGGCAAGCCGCTCAGGGAATCCAAGCCCATCATGGGCCAGGCCACCGGTGAGATGGAGTCCACGCTAGAATATCCTCACCTGGAGATCGGGCTGGGGAATGGCAAGGTGCGATTTCTCCTGGCCAGCTCGCCGTCGACCTATGCGACGTCGAAGCACGTGCATGTCGGAGACAAGTCCAGTCAAGCGAAGGCCTCCTACGGCAAGCTGGACCAGATGGACGAGAAGAACTATATCGAACTCAGCATGACCGAAGAAAAGGGCCGTATCGTCAAGATTTACCTGGGTGCAGGCCCGGAGTGAGACGGCATCGGGAGGTCTATGTCCTGATCGTGGCCGTGGGGGCCGCAGCCGTGTGGGCCTGGCAGCCTCGGGCGGCCGCGGTCGCAGGCGACAGCGTGCCGAGAATGCGGGTGGTCGAGGAGTATCCCCAGATTCTGCGCAACCTGCGGGAGGGACGAGGTCAATTTACGCTGTCTCTCTTTGGTCAACCCACCCGAGTGACCATCCGGTCGGTCGCGGGTCGACACGAAAACCGGGGGCATTTCAACTACGAGCTGATTCGCGTGCAGCAGCGGGGAGCATGGGGCGCCAACGACGTGACCTACGAGCTGGAGTCGGCAGATGGCATCGACAACGTGCTGCGGGTCGAGATCGATCCGCAAGGCGAGGACTTCTACGTGACCTATCCCGACCTCAAGCTGACGTACGACAGCAAGCGCACTAGAAGCTAGGTCGCCGCTTTTTTCACCAGCGCGACGATCTTCGCCTCGACCTCGGCGGTCAAGGTCTTGATGGCGAAGCCCGTGGGCCACATGTTGCCGTCGTCCAGGTTCGCCTTGTCGCTGAACCCCAGAGTCGCATAGCGGGCCTTGAACTTGCTCGCACCTTGAAAAAAGCAGACGACCTTGTCCCCCTTGGCATAGGCGGGCATCCCGTACCATGTGCGGGGGGTCAGCCCCGGCGCGCTGGCCTTGACGAGGGCATGGATGCGTTCGGCTAGCTGGCGATCGCCGTCCGGCAGGGCGGCGATTTTGTCCAGCACGTCGCTTTCGCCCTCTGCGCTATTGCGGGGGCCGCGCTTGAGCTCCTGGGCGTACTCTTTCATGGCCGCTTGTTCCTCGGCGGTGAAACCGGCTTTCTTTTTGGCAGGCATGGCAGGTCCTTTCCAACGACCGTGTGAGGGCGAAGGGTCTTCCGAGATGACGGCTAGAACCCCTTTGTCCGGCCCTGTAGTCTTGACAATGTCTAGATAAATGGTTAGAATACAAATTAGACATTGTCGGAGTTAAGCTCTCGTCAAGAAGGAGTGAACCCATGGAAAGCACAGAAAAGTCCTGTCCGGTGCTGCATGGCAACGGCCACGCCCGGCCGCGGACCGATGCCGACTGGTGGCCCGATCAGCTCAACCTCAAGGTGCTGCATCAGCACTCGCCCCTGTCGAACCCGATGGGCGAGGCCTTCAACTACGCCGAAGCCTTCAAGAAACTCGACCTGAACGCCGTCGTTTTGGACCTGCACGCCCTCATGACGCAATCGCAGGACTGGTGGCCCGCCGACTTCGGCCACTACGGCCCCTTGTTCATCCGCATGGCCTGGCACAGCGCCGGCACGTATCGCATCGGCGACGGCCGGGGCGGGGCAGGCTACGGCACCCAGCGCTTTGCGCCGCTCAACAGTTGGCCCGACAACGCCAATCTCGACAAGGCACGCCGCCTGCTGTGGCCCATCAAGCAGAAGTACGGGCGGTCCATCTCGTGGGCCGACCTGATGATTCTCGCCGGCAACGTCGCCCTCGAATCGATGGGGTTCAAGACGTTCGGGTTCGGCGGCGGCCGAGAGGACGTCTGGGAACCTTCCGAAGACATCTTCTGGGGTCCCGAAGGCAAGTGGCTGGCCGACGAGCGCTATAGCGGCGACCGCCAGCTCGCGGCGCCTCTGGGGGCCGTCCAGATGGGCCTCATCTACGTCAATCCGGAAGGGCCCAATGGCAACCCCGACCCTCTCGCCGCCGCCCGGGACATTCGGGAGACGTTCGCCCGCATGGCCATGAACGACGAGGAGACCGTGGCGTTGATCGCCGGCGGGCACACCTTCGGCAAGACGCATGGGGCGGCCGATCCGATCAAGCATGTCGGACCGGAGCCGGAAGGCGCCAGTATCGAAGAGCAGGGGCTGGGCTGGAAGAACAGCTACGGCAAGGGCCACGGAACCCATACCATCACCAGCGGTCTGGAAGTCACGTGGACGACCACCCCGGCGAAGTGGAGCAACAACTACTTCGAAAATCTATTCAAATATGACTGGGAGCTGGCGAAGAGTCCGGCCGGAGCGCATCAGTGGACGCCCAAGAACGGCACGGCCACGGTTCCGGACGCGCACGATGCATCGAAAAAACATGCCCCCGGCATGCTGACCACCGACCTCGCCCTCAAACTGGACCCCGTCTATGGCCCCATATCGAAACGCTTCCATGACCATCCCCAGCAGTTCGCCGAAGCATTCGCCAAAGCGTGGTACAAGCTCACGCACCGCGACATGGGCCCCCTGTCCCGCTACCTGGGCCCGCTGGTCCCATCCGAACCCCAGGTGTGGCAGGATCCGGTGCCGGCCGTCGACCATCCGTTGATCGGGGACGAAGACGTGGCCGCTTTGAAAGGCCGCATTCTCGCTTCCGGACTGTCTGTGTCGCAACTTGTGAAGACGGCCTGGGCATCGGCTTCCACGTTCCGCGGATCCGACAAGCGCGGCGGGGCCAATGGGGCCCGAATCCGTCTCGCCCCGCAGGTCGACTGGCGGGTCAACGAGCCGGCGGAACTGTCCCAGGTGCTGGCCAGATTGCGTGGCGTGCAGCAGGACTGCCACAAGAAGATCTCGCTGGCCGACCTCATCGTGCTCGGGGGGTGCGCCGCGGTCGAGCAGGCGGCGCGCGAGGCCGGCCACCCGGTTACAGTGCCCTTCTCGCCGGGCCGCACGGATGCGTCGCAGGCGCAGACCGATCCCCACTCGTTCGCCCCGCTGGAGCCGAAGGCAGACGGGTTCCGCAACTACCTGAACACCCGTCAGCCGAGACCGGAAGAGCTGCTGCTC
The DNA here is from genome assembly GCA_036501005.1 of Candidatus Xenobia bacterium. Classification (GTDB taxonomy): domain Bacteria; phylum Vulcanimicrobiota; class Xenobia; order RGZZ01; family DASYBA01; genus DASYBA01. The sequence goes on from DASYBA010000155.1 coordinate 3,201, forward strand.
GATCGAGCGCAGTTGCTGACGCTGACGGCCCCCGAGATGACCGTTCTGCTGGGCGGCATGCGGGCTCTCAACGCGAACTTCGGACAGTCGAAGCACGGCGTCTTCACGAACCGTCCTGGCACGCTGACGAACGACTTCTTCGTCAACCTGCTGGACATGC
>DASYBA010000156.1:0-2971 GCA_036501005.1 Candidatus Xenobia bacterium
AGTTAATTGCTGCCATTGAGAAACCGAGTGATAAGCCTACTACAGTGAGCTCTCCTCCGCAGATCCTTCGAGACAACTTTCTCGTGTCCGTCCGGCGGTCATCGCCGCTCACTCCAGGTCTTCGGATCACGCCGACCGTGCAAGACAGCGATCACCGAAATCGATTTTGACAAGACGACGAAGTAGACCAGGTAAGGAAAGCGGCCCACGGAAGCTTTGCGAATATCCCGCTCGACGATGGGATAGATTAAGGGCGAGCGCTCGACCACGGCCATTGTAGCCCGAACGGACCGCAGACATTCATGCCCCAGTCCAACGCCCCGCTCCTCGTACCAGCGAAAGGCTTCGGCAATGTCCGCACGCGCCCCCTTGCGAACGAGGAGGCGCTTCTCGCTCAAGCCCCGTGCTTCTCGATTTCGTCAAGGACCTTGCCCCAGGGTTCCCCTGGATCACTATCCTGGTCCAGAGCTTCTCGGCGCCGTATGAGTTCAGCCATTTGTTTTTGGCTGGGACCGACCGACTCCGCAGGCAGGCTGTCCCAGAGCTGCTCGGCCAGCTCGATCCGCTCGGCCGGGGTCAAGTGACTAAAATCGTAAAGATCTGTTCGAGGCACCTGGATGAGTTTTCCGTAAAACCCGGGCGTCCTCCCAAGACCGGCTCCAGGACTCGCCGCCAAAATCGTAAGACCGTCGGATAAACCGAGCTACGGCAAGGCACCGACAGAGCAAATCATTCGGATTGTGAACCGAATGTGCTGGGTCCACCCACCACAGGATAGGCTACCTGGTCCCGATTTCGTCCGCCCGACTTCGGCCCGTGGTTCCACGCTAATGAAACTCAGCGCGGCGCGATGCTCGCCATCAACCGCCGGGGTACTGGTTGATAGCCCGTACCACGGGTTCGTGAGAAGATTTCACGACAGTTTGGCAATGATCCTGAGAGGCTGGTCAGTCATTATATCGAACTGCAAGAGCAATACAAGGATCGCCTGTTGAGAGGGCCCGAGGAAGTCAGGGTGTCGCACTCCTAATGGTCCATGGCACTTGGAGATGGTTGTCGGGCCCGCCAGCCCCGGGCGGCGTCCGCCAGTCGGCACAAAGAGGCGCGGCCTCTAGAGAGTCACCGGCGGTGCCGTCGGCTTCGGGCAGCGGTTGGGGAGGACAAAGACGACTTCTTCCAGGACCTGGACGTGCGTGGCCCGGAGATAAACACGTGCCGGGACCACGTCTCCGTGGAGGAAGGCCCCGAAGGACACGGAACCCAGGCCGGCGTGGAAGCCCGACACCCTCTCCTGGGATGGCTGCCCCGCCTCTCGGCAGAGCAGGAAGAAACCGTTGTCGGCAACATCTTCGCCGCCGGTCGCGTCAGTGCCCCGTACTTCATCCTGCTGCTGCTGGCGACCATCATTGCCACCTATGGCCTGGTGACGAACTCGACCCCCACCATCATCGGGGCGATGATCGTCGCACCCCTGATGGGTCCCATCGTCGGCCTCGGCTTGGCGGCGGTCCGCGGCGACCGGGCCGCCTTCAGCCGTGCCGCCAGCGCGGAAGCCGCCGGCATTGTCCTGGTGCTGCTGGCCTCAGCCCTTGTCGCCCTGCTGGTGGGTCCCAAGAACATCGACATGCGAGCCGCCGAGATCGTGAACCGCACCCGACCGACGCTCTACGACCTGGTCGTCGGCTTTGCCGCCGGCCTGGCCGCGGCCTATTGCCAGATCAACCCCCGAGTCAACTCTTCTTTGGCGGGGGTGGCGATAGCCGTCTCATTGGTTCCTCCCTTGTGTGTCACTGGCTTGAGCCTGACTGGTGTCCTCGCCCACCGGGGAACGTTGGCTGAGGCGATGGGCAGCTTGATGCTGTTCGTGGCCAACTTCCTCTCCATCCAGCTCGCGAGTCTCGCGGTCTTCCTGGCTGCCGGCCTGGGAGAGCTGAACAGCCTCCTGTCAGACCCGAGGCTCCGCAGCGCCCTCGCCATCAATCTGCTCCTGCTGGGGCTGATGGGCTGGTTTCTAGGTTCGCAGCTCGAGGGCTTGTTGCAGGAGCGACACTATCGGATCGAGATGCACGACCTGCTGGCTGCCCAGGTTGACGAGGTTCCGGGCGCCATCCTGCGGGATCTCGATGTCCACGAGCAGGGCCAGGTGCTGAATGTGTCGGCCATGGTCAACACTCCGGAAGAGTTCAGCCCGGCCGCGGTGGGCAGCATGGAAGACAAGCTGGCCGCGGCCGTCCACCGGCCGGTCGAGTTGCAGGTCCATACGGTGGTGACCTACACGCTCGATCGCCACGGACGGATGTACCAGCCGCCGGTGCCGCAGACCACCCCGGACCCGCGGCAGGTCTATCTCCAGCAGGTCCAGGGCGGGCTCAAGAGCGCGCTGGGCCAGTTCCCGGGGGCAACGCTCCAGACGTTCCACGTTACTGATCCGGATGTCATCCAGGTGGATCTGTCCGCCCCTTATCCCTTCACCCCGGAACTCGTCGGGCAACTGCAAGACCAGGTCAACCTCCTCTTGCACGGCCCCCGACCGGTGGCTCTGGTGGTGCGGTCGACGGTCGCCCAGATCGCCGATGCATCGACCTGGCAGGAGGTGCTCGCGCCTGGGACTGTTCCGGCTCCCGCCTGGCGCGTCTTCCTGCTGGGGGCCGTCGATCGGCTGGTGTCGGCCGGGGGCGTCCGTATGCTGGCCCCTCCGGAAGTCACCGAGCACCCACATACAGTCGACGTCTCCCTCGACCTCCAGACACCCCAACCGGTCGAGGGCGAAACCGTGCGGTTGTGGGAGAAACTGCTGCAGCGTGCGGTGCCAGATCGGCCCGTCCGTCTGACGGTGACCTGGTCGCTGGGGAACGTCGTGAGCCCCACCGGCACTCTGCTCGATGCCGCCGCCCTGCGAGGCAAGCTGGCGGCCCTGGTCGCCCACGCCCACCTCACCCTCGTCCGTCCTGCCGCGGTGTTGCCGAACGAC
>DASYBA010000157.1:0-2466 GCA_036501005.1 Candidatus Xenobia bacterium
TGGCGCTTTTCGGCCCGCCGCGGCCGTCACGACGACTGGGAACCGCTGGAGATCCCGCTCCACGACGATTGGATCGAGTTGGAAGACGCCGTCGACCGCCGGGTCACCCGCGGGCTCATGAAACCCGATCAGTTGAACGCGGTGCGAGCCGAGCTCAAACGACGTTTTCCTCGGGGTGTCGAACCGCCCGGTCCAAAGTGAAGAGGAAACCCTTCACCAGTCCCTGCACCTGTGCGGAGCTGAGGCACCCGCTTCGATAGCACACCACGATCTGCAGGCACCGCTTGAGCTCGATCACCTCGAACATCAAGGGGGCGACGGTCGAGGCCCGTTCGATAAAAACCACTTCCCTGAGGCCCCCCGGACCTCGGGCCAGCCCGGCCGAACGCAGCCCGAGAAACTCTCTGTCCACGACTGTCTCGTCGGTCCAATGGGCCTCCTGGTACTGCTGGAACATGAAGACGACGTCGGTCTGGGGCAGGGCCGTCTCGCCGAAACTGGGAGAGACTCGGGACACCGGAAAGCTGCCATGGTCCAGCGCTTCACCCAGGTACCTGCGGTTTCTGGCCAGGAGGTCAGACCACGACGTCCCCTCTTCCAGCCGCTGTCGATAGGTGACCGGGTTGGCAAAGAACCCGACAGACCGCTCGAATCTTGCCGCCGGGCGATTGGCAGTAGGAGAGGCTATCGATACGTCGGTCCGGTCAAGCAGTCGCGCCAAGGCGGCCTGCAGCACGGACAGCACCACGGTAAAGACCGTCACTCCCTGCCGACGGGCGAACTCCGTCAGCCGAGGACTGGGAACCGACCACAAGAGATGAGAGGCCGGCGCCTCCGGGTCGCTGCCCGGCAGGGCCGTCGGCACTGCTCCATCCAGGGTATTGTGCCACCACGCCTCGGCCGCTTTGCCCGAGGCGCTACGGAGCCATGCCGTCTCCCACGTGACGTAGTCGATATAGGTGGCTGGGGGCGGTCCGACGGGCCGGGACTCCACCTCCGCCAGCACGATTTCGAGGCTCCAAAGATCGCAGACGCTGTGGTGGACCTCCACCTGCAAAATGGCGTCGTCAGGGCGGCGCCGGTACAACCGAGCCCGGAACACCGGGCCATCCGATACATCGAAAGGCCGGTTCACGTCTTCTATCAAACGCTGCCGGAAGGCCTCCACCGACCAAGCCGAGGCGTCCACGACGTCGAAAGCCACCTCGGCAGCCGGCTTTGCTTTCTGCACCAGCTTGCTGCCGGCGAGCTGGTACACAGTGCGGAGGGCGGGGTGCCGGTCGACGATGGCCTGTAGCGACTGCCGCAGCGCATCCTCGTCGAGCGGGCCTAGAAACCTGACCGTCGAACGCATGTTGTTCACCACACTGTCGGGCACGAACAACTGGTGCAGCGCCATGGCGGTCTGGTACGTTCCGGCCGGCCCGATGTCCCGACGTTGCGCCAGCAAGGCCGCCAACTGGGCCCGTTTATCGCTCACGGAACCGACCCGTCCTCCAACAGCAGGGCACTCAGCAACTCGTCGACCGCCGCGTCGTCCAGATGTTCCAACGGATCGACCACCGGCTCGGGCGCCTGGGGCGCAACCGTCAACATGCCGACCAGCTCCTCCACCGTAGGCCCGGCCAGGAGAGCGCTGGCGGTCACGGTGACGTTGAACGACGTCTTGGCCCAGTTGCGCAACTGCAGCGACATCAGCGAATCCAGACCCATTTCCGACACGGGGCGTCGAGGATCGATGGCCTCCGGCGAGGTGCCCAGAACCCGCGCCAGTTGCGCCAGCAGCAGCTTGCGCACGTCGTCTGAGACGGGGGCTGCGTCGGCCGCCTGCGACAGGAGGGGGGCAAAACGGGCGGAACGGCGGCTCTGGCCCTGCCCCATCTTGTCCCAATCGACATCCATCACGCCCGCCTGGGTGACGTCTGAGAGCAGCAGCCGCCGCAATGCCTCCAGCGCCTGGGCCGAGGGGAGCATGCGAGAGCCTCCCGACGCCAGCCACGTCGCCACCTGGGGGTTGCGCGCCAGGTACCCGACGTCACCGATGGGCCCCCAGTTGACCACCAGGGCGGGACGCCCCTGCGCCCTGCGCGCGTGGGCCAGGGCGTCGAGGTACGCGTTGGCGGCCGAGTAGTTGCCCTGGCCCCCGGAACCGAACCACGTGGCATTGGACGAATACAGGATGAAATGCTCCAGCGGCTGGTCGAGGGTCGCCTGGTGCAGGTTCCACGCGCCATGGATCTTCGCGTGGAAGACTTTCTCCAACCGCTCCCGGGTCAGTTTGCGGGTCGGCACGTCGTCCAACTGCATGGCGGCATGGACCACACCCGACAGGGGCCCCACCGACTGGCAGATGGCGGCTACGGAGGCGGCATCGCCGACGTCGCCGGCGTGAACCGATACCCGCGGATCGAGATGCGGACGGGCCGTGCGAGTCATCACCGCCACGTGCTCGGCGCCCTGGTCCAA
>DASYBA010000158.1:0-8773 GCA_036501005.1 Candidatus Xenobia bacterium
GCTCCTGGGAGGGCTCCTCATCCTCGCCGACCACCGCCGCGTCGTGTAGCAAGACAGAAGGCCTGCCTGCGCTTGTCGCCCAGCTAGACGGGGGCTTGCTTTTTAGGACCTACGTCGGCGAGAAAGACTCGAACAGCTCCAAGACGGGGCCGTACAGGAACTTGCGAGGGCCGGTCCAGGCCAGCAGGTAGTAGGAGGCGCTGCCGATGGCGGCCACCGCGTGCACCCGCCAGGAGCGCCGATCGCTAGCCAGCACGGCCTCACAGACGAAGGCCTGGTCGCGCAGGCCGGTGCGGTACTCAAAGTCGGCCGAGGTGCGGGGGGACGAGCGAGGCAGATGGCTGTCGGCATAGGCCTCGACGGCCGCTTGCAGACAGGCGTGGGTGCCGAACGCCTTGAGGTCGGCGTCTTCCACGCGGTGCGCCTGCACGTGCACGATGGTGGGAGGATCGGTGGCCAGGTGAATGGTGACCGCGTCTTCGCCCCCTTCCTGGACGCACCGCGCGTCGCCCGGCACCTCCAGCGTGAAGTGCTCTGGCATGGTCACGATCTTCCACGGGGGTGTTTCCATGCAGGTGGGACCGGCGCAGCGCGAGGGAACCTGCTCCAGCATCGGATCGTCCTCCAGCGAAGAATGATTGACGCAGAAGCTAGGGTCGGGGCGAAGGCCACGACAGTGGCTGTCCGGTCTCCCTTTCTTTCCGGACCCCCGGGGGGGTTCCTCCCGGGGTAGAATTATTTTTTGAGCACCATGAAAAAACGCCCCAGACTTTACGTCTGGAGCGTTCTTCCTGCGGTTTACCGCCGCTGCTTAGCGCCGGCCGCGACCACCGCCACCGCCGCCACCGGAATAAGATGACCCAGAGCCACGGCGATCCGACTGCTGTGAGAAGCATTCGGAACAGTACACGGGTCGGTTACCAGAGGGACGGAAGGGAACGCGGGTATCCTTGCCACATTCGGCGCAGACGACATCGAACATCTCGCGACGTTCGCCGCCGAAGCTGCCGCCCCCACCGCCACCACCGGAATACGAACCGCCGCCGCCGCCGCCGCCTCCCTCGTTACGGGAAGCGCGACGCGCGGAGCGACAAGCCGGGCAGCGCCGAGGATCGTTGCTGAACCCCTTGCTGGCGTGGAATTCCTGCTCTCCAGCAGTGAAGGTGAATTCAGCGCCGCAGTCGGCGCAGGTGAGGGTACGATCGGTGTATGACACTCGACGACCTCCTTTTCTTAGATAGATTGCTTGTTTTCAGGCTCTGCCATCGAGTGTCTATTGCGGGGTAAACCGAGCCAAGAACTCTGAGTGCCGTGCCAGGATGTGTGTATTATAGCATGGTTTGTCCAGGGGGTCGAGGGAGCAACCGGAATCCTGGACCAGACTTGAATATTTTCTCCAAACCCAGTCGCGATACCTTATATCGAATAGGCCCCGGGAACAATCCCGGGGCCCTACGAATTCAGATAGACCCGAAAATAGATTTACCGACGGAGAGGGGGGCTGGGGGAGGTGAGGCTCCGTCGGTAGGCAGGAACGTGTTCCCAGGTCCAAATGGCCTCGACCTGACGGCGATATTCTCACCGGAGGGCTTGGTCTTGTGGATCGACTGGGTGCAACCGCTCCTGAGGTCTTTATAACCACCTGCCGAACCCCCCAAACATGCCGTGGCTACGCCAGTGGCTCGTCCTCTTCGACCGGCTCGGCGTCCTCCGCTTGCAGGATGGCCATGGCGGTGACGGCGTCGTCCTCCTCCACCCGGATGAGGGTGACGCCCCGAGCGCTACGGCCGTATTCGCTGATCTCGGTGGCGTTGAGACGGATCATGACGCCCTTGGACGTGCTGAAGATGACCTGGTCGGTGTCCTTGATGACGCCCGCCGCGACCACCTGATCGTCCGGCTTGAGCCCGATGGCCTTTACCCCGTAACCGCCTCGCCGGGTGCGGCGGAACTCGGCCAGACCGATGCGCTTGCCGTAGCCACGAATCGTCACGATCTGCACGGTGTCGCCCTGGGTGACGTGCTCGAACGCCACCACGTGGTCTTCCTCGCGCAGCTTCATGCCTTTGACGCCCTGCGTGACTCGCCCCTTGGCGGGCACGTTCTTCTCTGGAAAGCGAACCGCCATGCCGTTGCGAGACAACAGCATCATGTCGCCGGTGCCCTTGCTGACCTGGGCCCCCACCAGCGTATCGCCTTCCCGCAGTTTGAGGGCGTTGAGCCCCGAGGTGCGGATGTTGCCGTACTCGTAGAGCGGGGTCTTTTTGACCAGGCCGCGAGCCGTGACGAGAACCAGAAAACGTTCTTCGGTGTCGATTTCCTCCGGCTCGGCCGTCGGCGGGGCTTCCTCGGTCTCGGCCTCTTCCTCGGTCGCCTCGGCAGCCTCGACCTCGGGCTCCTCCACCTCGACCTGCTCGGCGATATCCTCGACCTGCTCGGCGATATCCTCGGCTTCCTCGGTTTCTTCCTCGTCGCTCACGCCATCGGGGCGCACGCCGAAGTCACGCACCGGAATCACCGCGGTGATGTGCTCGTCGGGATTGAGGTTCAACAGGTTGACGATGGCCGTCCCCTTGGCCTGGCGTCCGGCCTCCGCGATCTCGTACACCTTCAGTCGATAGACGCGAGCGTGGTTGGTGAAGAACAGGAGATGGTTGTGGGTCGTCGTGACGAAGACGTGCTCGAGAAAGTCTTCCTCCCTGAGCGCCACGCCCATGACGCCCTTGCCGCCCCGGTGCTGGCTCTTGTAGGTACTGGTGGGCAGGCGCTTGATGTAGCCGGCCTTCGATACGGTCACCACCACGTCGGTCTCGGGAATGAGGTCTTCCAGCACGAAGGTGCCGAAACCCTCGGTGATAATCTCGGTGCGGCGCTCGTCGCCGTACTTTTTCTTGACTTCCAGCAGGCCCTCGCGGACCACCGCATAGATGTTGGCTTCGGACGACAGGATGTCCAGCAGCCGGGCGATCTCACGCTTGAGGTCTTCGAACTCATCGAGCAGCTTCTGTCGCTCCATGCCGGTCAGCTTCTGCAGCCGCATGTCCAGGATGGAGGTGGCCTGCGGTTCGGTCAGGCCGATGCGCTCCATCAGGTTGGCCCGGGCCTCGTCCGCGTTGGCGGCGGCTCGAATCGTGGCGATGACCTCGTCGAGACGATCGAGGGCCTTGAGTTGGCCTTCGACAATGTGCGCTCGGTCCTCGGCCTTCTTGAGAAGGAAGCGGGTACGCCGTTCGATGACGTCGCGGCGGTGGTGCAGATAGTGGTCCAGACACTCCCGCAAAGACAGGGTGCGAGGCTGGTTGTCGACCAACGCCAGCATGTTGACCCCGAAGTTCGACTGCAGGTCGGTGTGCTTGAAAAGCTGGTTGAGCACGACCTGGGGGCGGGCCGAGGCCTGCAATTCGACCACCACGCGCAGCCCTTGCTTGTCGGATTCGTCTCGCACGTCCGATACGCCCGTGATGCGCTTCTCCTTGACCAGCTCGGCGATCTTCTCGATGAGGCGGGCCTTGTTGACCTGGTAGGGCAGCTCGGTGGCCACCACCGCGTACCGATCCTTGCGAATCTCTTCGATGGTGGTACGGGCCCGCATGGTCACGCTGCCGCGGCCGGTCAGGTAGGCCTGGCGCACGCCGTCCAGCCCCATGATGAGGCCGGCAGTCGGAAAGTCGGGGGCCCTGACGATGCCCAGCAGCGACTCGACCGGGAGCTCGGGGTTGTCGATCAGCGCCACGCAAGCGTCGACGATTTCGTTGAGGTTGTGCGGCGGAATGTTGGTGGCCATGCCCACCGCGATGCCGGACGATCCGTTGACCAGCAGGTTGGGAATGCCAGCCGGGAGCACCTCGGGCTCCGTTTCGCTATTGTCGTAGGTGGGACGCCACGTGATGGTGTCTTTTTCGATATCGGCCAGCAGCTCGGTGGCAATCCGGGCCAGCTTGGACTCCGTGTATCGCATGGCGGCGGGCGGGTCGCCGTCGACGGAACCGAAGTTGCCCTGGCTGGTGATGAGGGGGTAGCGCAGGCTGAACGTTTGCGCCATGCGCACCAGCGCATCGTACACCGAGACGTCGCCGTGCGGGTGGAAACGACCGATGACGTCGCCGACGATCTTGGCGCACTTACGGGTCGGCTTGTCCGGCGAGACGCCCGTATCGTGCATGGAAAAGAGGATGCGGCGGTGTACCGGCTTGAGCCCGTCTCGCACGTCCGGCAAGGCCCGGCTCACGATGACGCTCATGGCGTAATCGAGATAGGCCTGCCGCATCTCGTCTTCGATGGTGATGGGGATGATCTTGTCCAAGAGGGCTCCTTATCAGATATCCAGGTTCTTCACGTACTTGGCGTTGGTCTGGATGAAATCTCGGCGGGGCTCGACTTTGTCGCCCATGAGCACGGTGAAGACCTGGTCGGCCGAGACGACGTCTTCAAGCGTCATCAGCTTCATGACGCGGTTGGCGGGATCCATGGTGGTTTCCCAGAGCTGCGAGGCGTCCATTTCGCCCAACCCCTTGTAGCGCTGGATCTCCGTGCGTTCCTCGCCAATCTCGGCCAGAATGCGGGCCTTCTCGCCATCGGAGTAGGCGTACTGGATCTTGCGGTTCTTGGTGATTTTGAAGAGCGGCGGTTGCGCCGCATAGACGTGCCCCCCCGACAGCAGCAAGGGCATCCATCGATAGAAGAAGGTCAGCAGCAGCGTGCGGATGTGGCTACCGTCGACGTCCGCGTCGGTCATCAGGATGATGCGGTTGTAGCGCAGCTTCTCGATATCGAATTCGTTGCCGTAGCCGGCCCCGATGGCGGTCACCAGGGTGCGGATCTCCTCGTTGGCGAGGGCTTTGTCTTCCCGCGCTTTCTCGACGTTGAGGATCTTGCCCCGCAAGGGCAGGATGGCCTGGAAGTGGCGGTCCCGTCCCCCCTTGGCCGATCCGCCGGCCGACTCGCCTTCGACCAGGTAGAGTTCGCACTTGTCGCGGTCTTTTTCGCTGCAGTCGGTCAGCTTGCCGGGCAACGAAGCCCCGTCCAGCGCCCCTTTGCGACGTACCTTTTCCCGGGCGGCCCGGGCCGCCTCGCGCGCTTCCATGGCCTGGCGGGCTTTCGATACGATGGCGGCCGCGTCGGACGGATTCTCTTCCAGGTAGGTGAAGAGCTTTTCCTCGACGATGCTCTCCACCACGGCTCGAAACTCAGAGTTGCCCAGCTTGGTCTTGTTCTGCCCCTGGAACTCGGGATGCATGGTGCCGGGCACCTGCAGGGAGAGAATGGCGGTCAGGCCTTCCCGGGCATCTTCGCTGGAGATGACGATCTCTTCCACCTTCTTGGCCTTGGCCGACTGCACGGTGCCCATCTTCTTCAGGTAGGCGTTGATGGTCTTGATGAGGGCCGACTTGAAGCCGGTCAGGTGGGTGCCGCCTTCGACGTTGTTGATGTTGTTGGTGAAGGCGAAGATCTGCTCTTGATAGCTGCTGTTCCACTGCATGGCCACTTCCAGCCGGAGGCCGTCATCTTGCTGGCGGGCGATGTAGATCGGCTTGGGGTGCAGGGCGTCCTTGTTCTGGTTGAGGTGCTCGACGAATTCGACGATGCCGCCCTGGTAGATGAACTCGCCCTTCTTGTCGGTGCGCTCGTCGGTCAGGTAGATCTTCAGGCCGCGGTTGAGAAAGGCCAGCTCGCGCAGACGCTGGCCCAGGATGTCGTAGTGGAACTCGGTGCCCTGGGTGAAGATGGTCGAGTCCGGCTTGAAGCGAACTCGGGTGCCGGTGCCCTCCGCCTCGCCCGCCTCCCGCAAAGGGGCGGTCGGCGCGCCCTGCTCGTAGCGCTGGTCATAGCGGTGGCCGTCTCGCTTGACCTCGATCTCCAGCCACTCGGACAAGGCGTTGACGACCGAGACACCAACCCCGTGCAAGCCGCCCGACACCTTGTAGCCGTTGGAGCCGAACTTGCCCCCGGCGTGCAACTTGGTCAGCACGACCTCGACCGTCGACAATCCGGTGCCGGCCTTCTCCTCGACCGGAATGCCGCGCCCGTCGTCCGCCACCGACACCGATCCGTCGGCGTGGATGATGACCTGGATTTCGGTGCAGGCGCCGGCCAGCGCCTCGTCGACCGAATTGTCGACCACTTCGAACACCAGGTGGTGCAAGCCGCTCGGCCCGGTGTTGCCGATGTACATGCCCGGGCGCACGCGCACCGGCTCCAGGCCCTCCAGCACCTGGATGTCTTCGGAACTGTACTCGGTGGGCACGGTGGCTGGGACCAGACCTTTAGGCTCGAGATTCTCCATTGCAATCCTTTCAACAGCCAGCGCGCACCCAGGAGCCTCACAAGGCCCAGTCGGTACGGCACCTGGGGAGGTGGCACGGGGCACACCTCTAAACCACCGTTCTCAGCGGTCTCCTTGAACTCACGGCCTGGCACTCACGGGGAAGTGGGCCAGGGTGTCTTGCCTGGCCGCCGGACATCCATGAAGGGTTCGCCAAACTGCCCGCGCGTCCTGCCTGGAAACGGGTTCCAACCAGCTTTTTCCCGCTCCCGGTAGCCGCCGGAAGGCGCCTTGTGAGGAGGACCTCGTTGCTCGTCGTCTCCCTGGATCTCCGGAACTTCCGGGGCTACGCCCGCCAGCGAGTGGATCTGGCCCCCGGCATCAACCTGGTGGTCGGCGAAAATGCCCAAGGCAAGTCCAATTTTCTGGAGGCGCTCTTCGCCCTGTCGTCCACCCGATCGGTGCGCACCCACAAAGAAGCGGAGCTGATCCGGTGGGGCGAAACCGTTGCTCGCCTGGAGGCGGTGTTCACCCCTCCGACGACGGTCGAGCTGGCATGGCAGCAGAAGGGGTCGAAACTCGCCCGCATCAACCGCCAGGCCGTACGGCGCTTCTCCGAGCTGTTCGCCCTGGTGCGCATGGTCTTGTTCTCGGTGGAAGACCTGGAGCTCGTCAGCGGCGGCCCGGCCCTGCGCCGGCGCTACCTCGACTATCTGCTCTGCAAGATCGATCCCATCTACCTGGACGCGCTGCAGCACTACCAGGAGGTGCTCCGGCAGCGCAACGAGTGGCTGAAGCACCCCATCGGCGGCCTGCGGGAGGTGCTCGACGAGCAGTTGGCCACCTGGGCAGACCCCATCATCCAGGCTCGCCGACGCCTGCTGGACACGTTGGACCCCGCCCGCTTCTACCGGGACCTGACCGGAGTCGACACCCCGCTCACCGTGCAGTACAAGCCGTCCGTCCCCGATGCCCTCCACCTGCGCCACGCCCTCACGGCCAGGACGGCAGAGGAGGCCCGGCGCCAGACCACTTTATCCGGGCCCCATCGAGACGAGCTCGACATTCTCCTGGGAGACGACGCCTTGCGGGCCTTCGGCTCTCGAGGCCAGTTGCGGTGCGCGGCCTTGTGCCTGCGCCTGGCCGAGGGTGAGGCCATGGGGCAGGACCCCATCTACCTCCTCGACGACTGCATGTCCGAGCTCGACCCACCTCGCCAGGCGTACTTGTGGCAACTGTTGCAAGCCCGCCGCCAGGTGGTGATGACGGGCACCCCCGACGTCGAGCGGCACGCGCCCACCGGACTGACGGTGTTCGACGTCCAGGACCATCACCTCAGCCGCCGAAGCGGTCCGTGATGGAATCCGTCGGCGGCATCTTCTCGCACGCCTTGGAGCGATGGAGCAAGAACCCCGACTTCCGGGCGGGCATGGCGGCTGTGGCCTGGCAGTCGGTGGTGGGGCCTGAAGTCGCCGCCCAGGTCCAGCTCGTGCGGGTGGTCAACGGGGTCGGCTGGGTCCGCGCCACGTCGCCGGTGTGGGCGCATCAGCTCACCTATCTGAAACCCGACATCTTGCGCCGCCTGGCCGACAAGCTCGGTCCCAAGGCCATCACTGACCTGCGGGTCGAGCGGGGCCTGGCTCGCCCCCCGCAGCGAGCGGTTACGGAGGTTGCCGTGCAGGTCAGCGAGGCGGATCAGGCCCTCATTGCCCGGTGTGCCGAGCCGGTGGAAGATGCCGCGCTGCAAGCCGCTTTTCGCACCGCCATGGCCGCCCACTGCCTCATGCAGGAGCGCATGCGAGCCGAGGGATGGCTGTCGTGCCACCGATGCGGCGCCCTGACCGATCACGCCGATCGGGTCTGTCTGCAGTGCACCATGGCCGCCCGCGAGGCTCGCCACCGGGCTTTGCTGGCCGCCATGACCGCCGCGCCCTGGGCCAGCCAGTGGGACCTGCAGAAGACCCTGCCCGACATTACTCCGCAGGAGTATGGCAAGCTCCGCATCCTGATGTTGCGTAATTCCTGGCGCGACGGCCAGACCTGGCTGGCCCGCCATCAACCGACCGATCCGGCGCCGCCGGGCGTGCTGCAGGCCTTCCGCATGCACGTCATGCTGCGCGTCATGAAGCCGTGGGAACAGATCACGCCCGACATGATCGAGCACTACGCCGGCCAGCCGGTGCGAGTGTTGCTTACGGCTCGTCCGGGGGGCCGGAAATACGTTCGGCCAGATCGCCCAGCATCGGCAGATGGAAAGGGCGCCCCTGCGACGCCCGCCAGCCAAAATACACCGTCAGACAGAAAAGGACGATACCCACAAACAAGAGACCGGCGAACCAGGCCATGATGAGGGCACCGTACATGGTGCCGGGATCGGTGGGTGCGGCCTGGGTCGCGAGGTAGAAGATGACCCAGAGAACCCCGTACATGATGAAGCTGAGCACGCCTACGCCCAGCGCCTGCAGGGCGTGGAATTTGACATAGCGGCGCGGACTGAACAAGAGAAACCAG
>DASYBA010000159.1:0-8291 GCA_036501005.1 Candidatus Xenobia bacterium
CAAAGGGCGAGAAGTCTCTGGCCCCCCACGTCAAGATCACGTTCCCAGCGCCTGCGAGGTAGGTCATCCCACGTCCTCCCTTCCAGCAGGCGGCCGGTCCTGCTCTTCTGCACGCCACCCCACTGTTTGAAAAAGAAGGGCACCCCTGCCGCCTGGCACTGTTCCCTTATGTCGATCACCCAGGCCTCTTCCATGGGGCGTGCACCGGGACCAGACTCTCCACCGACAATGACCCAATGGATGCTGTTTAGGTTCATTCCATGCACCGGGCCGATTAGGGGCTCAAGCGACAAGAAACGACATGCAGCCGGAACCTTCCGGAGGTGATCGATGCGGTAGGCGTATCGGTCATACTCCACGCTCACCCCCATCCAGACATTGTCGGGCCAGGGCAGGTGAAGCGCCAGTTCCTCCAACCGTTCGGCCCGCTTTGTGAGCACCTGGAACTGATGCCAGTGCGCTTGACGCATGATCTCAAAGACTCGTTGGATGTATTCTAGGGGAACGTCCTTGTGGAATAGGTCGCTCATGCTGTTGACGAAGATGACCTGCGGCTTTTTCCACCGCAACGGCAGGTTGAGCTGCTGCTCCTGCAATGTCAATTCAAACCCGTTGCGGTAAATGTGCTGTCCCATGGCCTTCAGACGGTGTGCAAGGCGCTCGGCATAGCAATGCTTGCAACCTGGGCTGATTTTGTCGCAGCCAGTCACCGGATTCCACGTTGCCTCGGTCCACTCGATGGCTGATTTCTGACCCATGCCGCCCTCCGTTCAACCAGTGATCTTGCGTTCACTGTATCCAAATGCTAGATATGTCAAGGATTCCCTTTGCGTAGCTCCAGAATCTCGCAGCCCATTTGGGCCTTCTCGTCAGCACCCATCCGCAGGATGAGCTGGGTTAGGATCCCGTCGTCGCTGGATGGGTGCGCTTCGATGAGGCTGTCCAAGCCTGAGGCAAACGGGCCCGGTCGGGGCCTAGAACTCATCCCCCAGTTAGTCCTCGCTTCGGGCGGCTAACAGGGCAGCAATCAGGTCGATCTTGCCCTCGATGCGGGCTATCTGGTTGTGCAGTTTCACTCTGTGTGTACATGATACGCCACATCAAAGCGCCGTGTAGTACCTCGACTGTCGCTGCCAGATCGTCTGGGGAGACCCTTTTTCTTTTGCTGCGCATGAGCTCCATTATTTGTTGCCGCAGCCCTTTTTCACAGCCGCGCAAGATAGAGACGAGCTTCTCTCTGCCCTTCAGTGCGTCAATTTCGGAATCGTCAAAGCCTTCGGCCGCCAGATATTCATCTGGCGTCATGTTCCCGTCTGAATTGTCGTCCCGGTTCATGTGTACCTCCATAGCCGATAGGATGGACCACTACCCTCTTTGCGCGGGCAGATGTCACTGAGCTTCCCGGCTTCTTGGGGCTACGCGGGAGGGAGCCCCTGCCGCTGCTGCTCCTCCCAAAGCATCTTTGCCGCCCCTTCCGACAGGGCAAACTCCAAGCCGCACGTATTGCACTCGGCACCTCCGACGTATCGGACCGTTCCACCGATCTCCTTCTCTTTGGCCCACTGAGAACGCATGAAAGCGCCCCCGCACTTGCGCCCCGGACAAATGACATCGATCACTATTTTGCCGCCTCCTGATCCACGCCGTTCTGACGCATGCGGCTTGATCCTGCGAGGTCATCTCATATACAGCGTGTGCGTTTTGCGGAGGGCCAGCATCACGGCGTCGGCGCGGTCGGGACTCTTGCCCGTCTTGGCGATCACGGTCTTCTTCGCGTCGACTTTGATGCGCCCCTTGTCGGTCAGGACCCAGTCCCGTAGGGTGAGCTGCGCGGCCAGCTCGGTGTCCTCGGGGTCGAGGGCGACTGCTTCGTCTCCCGTGGGATCGAAGCAGAGTCGGGTCTGCCAGCACAGCTCGTCGATGAAGCGCTCGTAGACTTCCGCTTCCCCGGGGCTGCGGCTGAAGACGATGTCCGCGATATCGACCGAGGAGGGCAGCTTCTTCTCGTTCTGCAGCTTCAGGAGGGTGTCGAACACCCCGATGCCGATGCCAGTGGCGTCGATGTTGGCGGCCTCCACCTCGTACTCTTTGATGGCTTGGGCCACCCGATCGGCGATGTCCGGCACGGACTCCCCGTGGAACGAGTCTACGATGCGCACCCGGCGGCCGGTGCGTAAGCAGATCACGGTGTCGTCGTGCGACCGGCCGACGTCCACCCCCAGGATGCGGGGCTTGCCGTCCTCGACGTCGTCCCATCGGTCCTGGGCTGCCTGGACCCAGGCCATTGGGATGACCTTCTCCCCCGACGTGGTGTGGAACTGGCCCTTGACCTTGGTGATCCAGTGCGGCGATGACTCGCCCCAGCGTCGGCGGACGTCCTCCACCCAGTCGAAGGTGACCAGGCCGGGCACGATCTCCCGCCGGGCCAGGACGTTGGGCGTCTCCTCGGCGTCGATGTGGATCAGGTTCCAGCGGTCGGCGTCCTTGTGGAAGGCGTCGTAGAACGGGCCGCTGGTCGTCGTGGGGTTCCCGATCTTGAGGTGGCGGCTGTTGGGGGCCGCCGTGATACCCGCGAACGCCTCCACCACGTCGGGGTCCATGCCTGCGGCCTCGTCTTCGATGAACAGCACGTTGCGGGCCTCGTGCAGGCCCTGGACGGCGGTCGGGTTGTCGGAGCTGAACCCCATCGCCCACCAGTCGGGCGAGATCTCGAGCTGAAGTTGCATGAGCCGCCCGGGCAGCTTCCGGCGGGCCCGCTGCATGAGCTTCTTGATGTTGCGCCAGAGGAGCTGCTTGACCTGGCGGCCGGTGGGGGCGGTGCTGATCACCATGGCCGGCCGGCGGGTGTGCACCCAGTAGAGCAGGAGGGCGGCCGCGCTGTAGGTCTTCCCCGACGAGAAGCATGCGGCGACCGCGGTCCTGGGGTTGTCGCGCACGCTCTCGGCGATCTCGACCTGGGCAGCCCATAGCTCCAACCCCAGGACGTCGCGACAGAACCCCGTAGGGTCCATCGCATACTGAGTCAGGGGCTCCGGCTCGGCCGCGGTGGGCTTGATCTGCAGGCGGGCCAGTTGCGCCAGGCGGCGGGCGAACTGAGTCTCGAAGGGAGACAGCACGTCAGCCCTCCTTCGGGCGGCCACCCTGCCGCAGTAGGTCGGCCGTCCGCCGCAGCATCCAGGCCAGGAGACCCCGCTCCAGACCGTTTAACGGCCGTAGCTTGAGGCTTCGCCGCGCGGCTTCCAGCCGTCGCCGGCCCTCGACGTGAGCGGCGCACCGGCAGATCTCCAGCGCCTCGGCCGACGTCGGGCACAGCTCCTCCACCTGCCACGGGCCGGACCAGTACGGGCCGACGCGCAAGAGCTGCTTGCCCCGGCGCACGTGGAACCAGGTGCTGCCCTCCATCTCCAAGGACTGCAGAATCTCGACTCGGAGGCCGTCCACCTTTACGGGGTAGCCGAGATCGTTGGTCTCGACCGTTGCGGGTCTCAACATGCGGTCACTCCTTCCCGTTCTTGGACGAGCCTGCGAACATGGGCGCCACGGAGGCCGACTGGGTCAGGTCGTCGACCTCGGTCAGGACCGCCGCCACGACGTCGGGCGACACGTGCCGCTGCAGCGCCTTGGTGATGTTCTTGAGGTAGATGGCGACGGCTTTCTCCAGCATCTCCCAGCGAATCCGCCCCATCGAAGGGTGGTACGCGTTGAGGAGGGAGATCAGCCCCATGAAGTGCGCTCGCTTCGCGCCCTTCTTCCCGGTGGCCAGGTCAATGAGCTTCGTCTCCAGCCGGTCGACAAACTCGGCGTGCGCGTCGCGGGCGGCCACAGCGAAGGTGGGATCCTGGCTCTCCCAGTCGCGCACGGTGGCCCGCAGGACTCCGGCCAGGCGGCGGGCCTTCCCGATGGTGCCAGCCTGCTCCATCTTGACCAGGTAGAGAGCCTTGGCGGCGGCCACCTGGTCGGGCGTATCGAGCGGAAGGAGGGATGCTGATCTTACTTGTGTTTCCTGTTGTTTTGGCCGCTTTCGCGCAGTTGCCGAACCGGGCTTCCGGCCACCACGATTGCGCCGGAGTGGCCTGGGGTCTTGGCCTTCTGCTTCCTCTCGATACATATCGGTTAAAAACCTCCCCTTACTTGTTCTTACTAGTCTGGAAACGGTGGGACAGTCGGTCCCACCATACGCGGCGACGAATTCTGGCGCTAGACCCCCTATGGGGGTGTCGGATGTCTATGTCCAGCCTCTGACTGAAATAACCGCAACGTCGCCCTGGGCTTGGGGCGGGTGCTGCACCGGTGCGGCTGAGCGACGGGGCGGGGGTGCTTGAGGCTCGTTGACGGCGTTGCCTTCGCCATCCCATTGCAGACCTAGAAGCTTGGCAATCGCTCTGCGCTGGTTCGTGTTGGGAATGTCCCGGCCGTCCAAGGCGTTGGCCAGGGCCACGACATCATGAGAGCTCGTCGTGCCGGGAGACTGAAGACAATACGACAAGCGGAAGACGAGGGCAGCGCTGACGAGGTCCCTCATTGTGAAGACCTCGCCAGTGGGGTTGCCGTTGGTAGGTGTTGGGGTTGCTGTGGATTGTTGCATGTGTGTGCTCCTTTCGCTTGGTATGAAGCTTGTGATGACGGTTCCGCTTGCGCAGGCAACGGTTGCCCAGGCCGCAGGCCCGCTGGATGTACGCCCGCAGCCGGTAGCGAATGCTCTCCGGGTTGATGTCCAGCGCCGTGGCCAGGTCGGCGAAGGAGTCAGATATCAGCCAGGCTGCTGCTTCCCTGCGCACGGTGAGGCGCTCGATGATGGCCAGGGAGCGGTCGACCCCCAACACGTCCTCACACTCCTGCTGGATGACAGCCAGGGCCAGTTCGTGGAAGGCCTCGGCCTCGCCGTGCGTGGTCATGAAGTCTGGAGGCTGCGTTCATACAGGGCGGCCTGGTAGAGAGGGTTCGAATCGTGCGGGCTGCTGTCGTCGTCGCACTTCTTATCGATAGAGGCGAGATAGTCGTTGGCCGTCACGAGCTGCTGATGGATCGCCTCCAGGGTAGCGGTGAGTCCGTCTCCGTGCGTAGCGGTGTCCGATGCGGTGGGCGACGTACTGGCGCCGGCCTCTCCGCCGCCTGTGCTGGAATGCGCCTGCTGGTCAAAGCCCGTCGCCTTGGCCTGCGCCGTCAGACGATCCTGCTGCAGGTCCCGCTGCACATTGCCTGACGCCACAGGATACTGGCCGGGTTGCAGCGCTTGGACAGAACCGCCCTGGCGATCGGACGTCGGCTGGTTCTGGTCGGCGAAGATCCCGCTCCCGAAACCGCTGTCTTTGAAGGCCTCTTGTATCGACATCCCACCAGCGTGGAAGGCGCTGTTGGCCAGGCCGTCCTGCTTCTGCTTGATCTCGTCGAGCTTCTGGCTCCACTTCTCCAGCATTTCCATTCTTTTGTTGGCGACATCGTCCGTATCGGATTTCTCCTTCTCGGACATCTGCTTGAGGAGCAGCTTGAGCTTCTCGGTGCCGGCTGCAGTCTTGCCATATTTCGCCTCGTCGGCTGCCTCTGCGGCCTGGGCGGCCTGGCGCTCAGCCTCATAGCGGGCATGGATGAGGGTCACGAGTTGCGCTTCATCAGCCTTGACCTGGTTGACGGTCTTCGCCTCGTCCATCTTGCGGCGCAGGATCTGCTCCTGGGTTTCCAGCTCTCGGCTTTTTAGCTCGTTGAGCTCCCGCTGCTGCTGCTGCTCGTGGTTGGCGACCTCGTCCAGCGTGTCTTTCTTGCGCTTCTGGATGTCCTCTTTCTTGTCTGGGTTGGACGTGCTGTCGGCCAGCTTCTGGTACTCAGCAGCTATGTCTTGGAGCGACTTTAGATGGTCTCGCTTTTCCGTCTCGATGTTGTCGAGAGCCGCATGCAGACGGCGGTCTTCGGCTTGCTTGACCTCCTCAATGGCCTTGCGCCGGGCCTCACCGGCAATGCGTGCGGCTTCGGCCTCAACCTGCGCCGCCCGCTGCTCCAGTTGCGCCCGCTTCTCGGGGTCGCCCGTGGTGCGCTCCAGGTCTCGATAGGCTTTGGCGATCTCGGCCAGGCTCCGCTTCTTGGCGTCCTTCTCCGTCTCGATGTTCTTGATGGCGAGTTCCAGGCGTTCGTTATCGACCCGTTTCTGTTCAAGCGCCGCTTCGATAGCGGCCTTCTGGGCGTCCCGGTGCTTGCCGGGAATCTGCGCCAGGGCTTGGGCATAGGCGTTCATGCCGGCCACCAGCTCCTGGTGCGTGATCTTCCCGAGCTCATACTGGGAGCGCAGGTCTTCCAGGGTTTGCTGCGCTGCGTTGGCCCGCTGCTGGGAGGCGAAGTGCTGCGCCTCGGCAGCCTCTTTCTCGGCGCCCTGGACCTTGCGCAGCTCATCCGCCAGCTTCTGGGCGTCGACGGCCATCTTGGCAGGAGCGGTGTCGCCGAACTCGGCCTGCTCCTTCAGCGCCGTGAGGGCGCCCGTCAGCTCCTCGGCGTGCTTCTTGGCGGCGTCTGCGGCGGCTTTCTCCCTCTCGGTGACGGTGGCCAGCTCTTCACCCACCTCCCGCCAGCCCTGCTTCTCGGCGATCAGGCGTTGAATCCGTTGATCCGACATAGAGACGCCCTGACTCGTCAGGAGCTGAATCTCTTGCTGGATGCCGTTGACCGCCTGCGAGACATCCTTGGCGGTCACCCCCATCGCCTGGAGCTGCTCGGTGCTCTTCCCCGCCCATTCGTGGTGGGCCTTGCCCAGCTCCACCAGGGCAGAAGACTGCTCGGTTAGCAGCTTCGTGTTGGCTGCTGCCGCCTCGTTGATCTCGTGGTATTGCTTGACCACCTCGTAAAGGTAGGCGGCGAGGGCACCGGCGGCAACTCCAACCGCCAGGAACGGGGCGATGGCTGCTGCGGCCGTCACAGCCATAGCAGTCAGGGTGGAATCCAGAGCGAGCGCTGCGGTGTTCAGCCCCGTATAGATAGCGGCCAGGGTGGCGGCCCCCGCTGCGGTTGCTGCCCCGGCCGTGGTGGCGACTACCAGGCCGGCGGCCACCTCCTTGGTGCCCTCCGACGTGTTATTCAGCGCCGTGAGGGCGCTTGTGAGGGTGGACACGCCTTCCTTGGCGGGCGCCATAAAGTTCTCGCCGAAGGAGGCCTTGAGTTGGGCCCAGGAGTCGGACAGGTTGGACACCTGGCCGTCCAGGGTCTGCATCTGCTCGGCCATGCCGTGGGACCATTCGGCCTTCCCCAGGGCCATGAGGGCACCGTGGAGTTTGGCGAGCTGCTCCGGCGTGTGCGCCAGGAGCTCGCCCTGGTTGTTCAGCTCTGCCCCGAACTCGTGCAGCTTCTGGCGGCTGACCCCGAAGCTGTTCTCCAGCTCCCGCACGACCTGGGCGCCCTCCACCATCGCCTTGGCGAGGGCTTCGGCGGCGTCGGGAATGTCACGGTGGAAACGGGCAGCCAGGTTGCCCGCCAGCGGCAGAAGCTCGTCGACGTTGGCACCGAGGGCCTTGATCTTGGCGGCCGCCTCGGTGACCTTGTCCAGCGTGAAGGGGGACTGGGCAGAAAACGCCACCAGTTCCCGGAATTTCTGGTTGGCGACGTCGACATCCCCATAGAGGGCGACGAGTTGCTGCCGCTGCTGTTCGAAGCTTGCGGCCGATTCGACAGACGATTTGACGACAGCGGCGCCGGCTGCCGAGACGGCGGTCATGGCAGCGGCGGTGCCGGTGTAGATGCCGGCCAGCTCCTGCTGCGCCTTCTTCGCCTGCTCGTGGGCCTCTTTTTGCTCTTGAGCGACCCTCTTGGCCGCCTGCGCTTCTGTGTCCGCTGCTTCCTTCGCAGCTTTGGCCTCGGTCTCCAGGGCTTGCTTTGCGGCCGTGGCGGTGGCCTTGATCTCGCCGTTGGCCTGGTTGAGGGCGGCAACAACCTCTTTGACAGGCACCTCGGCCGCCATCAAGACCTGCGCCATTTCGGCCAGGTCTTCCCGGCCGGTGTTGGCCAGGAGACGGATCAAGCCCTCCGCGTCGAGGGCCTCCTTGCCGAACAGCTTGATCCCGGTGCCGGCGGTTTTGACGCTCTCCAGGGTGGCGTTGGCTGCTGCGACCGCGCCGGAGGCGTCGCCCGTGAAACTGACGGATACCTCTCTACCCATGGTAGCCCTCCTATCGAATCTTGTTCTCGACCGCAGCCGTTGCCTCGTTGCGGAGATCGTTGCGGAGATCGACGAGACGCAAGAATAGGGCCTCGTCCTCGCGGGCGATGTTGATCAACTCCGGCTTGAAACACTGTTCCACCAGCGCCTGGCCGAA
>DASYBA010000160.1:0-4363 GCA_036501005.1 Candidatus Xenobia bacterium
CATCATGCCCAGATGAGGCTGGGGTTGCTCGAGCGCGGGCGACAGGATGTCGGCCGGCACGCAACTGGCGCTCTCGGCCGACGGGCTCGTCTGGCGGTTCAACTCCGCCAGGTGGCCAGGCATCTCGAGGGGGGGCAGGTGGCCGGAAATCATGGTACCCTCAGTATCGCCGACAGCTCGCCCGCCGTCAATGCATCCCATCACAAATTAACAAGCTGGATCAGCAGGGGAAACACCTCCCCCAGGCCAAACTGCGGGCGCCATGCGCACTTTGTGGCTGTTGGCCCTTCTTGTCTGCCTGAGCCTCCCGGTCCAGGCCGAGTCCTGGCGGCACGCCGTCGATGCCTACTTTGACAACCACTTCGGCTACCATCCGACGGATGGGACCCAGGCCGGCTTTCACCAGTACGACAGCCGCCTGGAAGACGTCTCAGCCGCCAGTCGGGCCGCCGAGGCGGCCGATCTGCATAGCTTCCTGAAGCGCTTCGAGGCCCTGCCTCCCGCCTCTCTATCGCCGTCCGACCGTATCGACCGCGACCTGCTCATCCACACCATCCGCGGCCAGCTCCTGGAGCTGGAACGGATCCGCTCGTGGCGCAAGAACCCCGATCAGTATACCAGCGCGTGCACGGTCAGCGCCTTCAGTCTCATCAGTCGAACCTTTCGAACCCCGCCGGACCGACTCGAGGCCCTCATCGAGCGGGAGAAGGCCATGCCAGGCGTGCTGCAGGAGGCTCGGGCCAATCTCGCGCACTGCCCTCCCGAGTTTGTAGAGATCGCCCTGGACCAGCTTCCCGACAGCATCAGCTTCTTCCAGCACGACGTGCCGGAGGCGTTCAAGACCTTGCAGGGCGACCCGCTCATGGCCGAATTCCAAGCCAGCAACGAGGCGGTCATCAACGCCTTGCAGGCTTACCAGGACTGGCTCAAGGCCGTCGTCGCTCCGCACGCAGACGGCGACTTCCGGCTGGGCGCAGACAACCTGGCCCGCATGCTGGCAGACGACGAGATGGTCGACGTTCCGCTGGACCGCATCCTGGCAGTCGGCATGACCAACATGCGAGCCAACCAGGCGCAGTTTCGCCGGGTCGCCCACGGCATCGACCCCAACCGACCGGCCAGCGCGCTCCTGGCCGACCTGCAGCACGACCACCCGGCTCCGGACCACCTGCTGGACACGTTCCGCCATACGCTCGGCGGCATTCGTAGCTTCATTGTGCGCCACCACATCGTCGGCATTCCCTCGAAGGTCATGCCCATCCTCGAAGAGACGCCGCCTTTCGATCGGGCCCTCACGTTCGCATCGATGGACATTCCCGGCCCCTTTGAGCGCGAGGCGACAGAGGCCTACTTCAACGTGACCCTGCCCGACCCCGGACTGACCCCGGAGCAGGTCGAAGACTACATGGGAGGCTTCAACCGGGGCACCATCGTCAGCACGGCCGTGCACGAGGCCTTCCCGGGTCACTACGTCCAGTACCTGTGGCTGCAGCGCCTCCACGACAAGGCTCGCCAGCTCATCACGGCCTACTCGACCTCGGAGGGGTGGGCCCACTACTGCGAGCAGATGATGCTCGATCAGGGGCTCTTCAAGAACGATCCGAAGCTGCGTCTGGGGCAGTTGCAGGACGCGCTGCTGCGGAATGCCCGCCTGGTAGTCTCTCTCCAGATGCACCGGGGGCGCATGACACGAGACCAGGCCGTCCAGTTCTTCGTGCACGAAGGGTACCAGACGCCCACCGACGCTCGCCGAGAAGTCCTGCGAGGCACCGCGGACCCCCTGTACCTTTGCTACACTTTGGGCAAGCTCCAGATCATGAAGCTTCGCGCCGACTACCTGCAGGCCCACCCGGGCGCGACCATCGGCCAGTTCCACGACGCCTTCATGCGTCAGGGCATCCTGCCGGTCTGCCTGATCCGCCGAGCGCTGCTGGGCAGCGACGGCCCGCTGCTGTAAATCGTTCTTGCCTTCTAGACAGGGGTGGGTGGGGGCCGCAGGGAATCAGACAAAAATCCGCGGTCGGGCGAGCGCAGCCCAAGAGGGACGGCATGATCTCATCTCATTCGCAATCGCAGTCTCGTAGAAGCAGGACCCGTGATTTCGTCATTGAGGAGCCGGAAGAACCGGGACTGGTAAAGTTCCTCAAGCGAATTCAAGACATCATGGGGTCGACTCAGTCGATGGCCCTTGACCAGGTGGTGGCGTACCGGGCCATGGCGGCGCTGTATCGGGCCGGCGTTTCGATCGTGCGGGCCCTGGAAATTCTCAGCTCGCAGACCGAGCACCCCCGGCTGCGCAAAGCTTTCGTCGGCCTGGTGCGATACATCGGCAGCGGCATGAGCGTGGCTGCGGCCATGACGCTGTATCCTCGTGTTTTTCCTGAGTTGTACATCCACCTCATCGAGGTCGGTGAGGCGTCAGGAAACATGGAGATCATGCTCGAGCGGCTCGCCCTCCACGCGGAGAAGTCGAATGGAGCCGCCATGAAGTTGAAGTCGGCGCTGGTCTACCCGACGTTCGTCTTCATCCTCTGCATGCTCTTGCTGATTTTCGCGCCGGCCTTTGTGTTCAAGGGCATCTTCGACATGTTGATATCGCTGCATGTCGAGCTGCCTCCCATTACCAAGGGCATGATCTTTGTCTCCGACATGATGAACTCCCGATGGGCCTTCGTCGTGTTCGGCGCCATCTTTGGCGGCGGCTACCTTTTCCTGGAGCGAGTGCGCACCGACATCAAGCTGCGCAAGCTCGTCCAGCGCATCTTGCTCAAAATACCCGTGCTGGGCAACGCGGTTCGCATGGCCGAAGTGGCGTCGTTTGCCCGTACCCTGGCCACCCTCTATTCCGCGGGCGTGCCCATCCTGCTCGCCCTCGAACTGGGCGGCAAGGCCTCCAGCAACCTCATCTTGAAAGACCACGCCAAGGACATCCACACCGACGTGGCCAACGGCATCAGCCTGCACGACGCCATGCAGATGACGGGCTTCTTTCCCAGCATGATGATCCACCTGGTGGCAGTCGGCGACGAGACGGGTGCCCTGGACCGCATGCTGGAGCGGGCCGCCGAGGTCGGCGAGGAAATCGTCGAACGAGCCCTGGAAGCGGCGACCGCCGCCCTGGAGCCCCTGGTCCTCCTGATGGTCGGTATCGTCGTGGGTATCGTGGTCATCGGGACGATGATGCCGCTCCTGAAGGTCGTCCAGACGCTCTAGGCACCAAATGGACAAAGGGCCGTGGCTGCTGGGCATCACCCTGGGCTTGGCTCTCGCTGGCTGGGTCGCCGTCAACCTTCTCCTCCGCATGCAGCGGCGGGCCTGGCGACGCCGTCTACGGGCGCGCTTTGTGGCGTTTCTGGTGGCGCGACACCCTGATCTGAAGCCCGACGCCGGGCCAGACCGACTGCAGTGGAGCGTGGATGGTCAAACCAGGTCTCTGACCTGGCAAACACTCTACGACCGCCACAATGAGATGCTCACCGCCTACTTGCTGCAGTCCGTCGATCGCAAGCAGAGTGCTCCGCAACCCGGCGCGCCCGCAGACGAGACCCCTGGTATAGTAGACGTCCAGCCTCCAGTCCCCGGCGAGACGGTTCCCGGCGAGCGAGAGCTTTTTGAGCGACTCATCCAGGCCCCGGTATGATGTGTCACTTTCTACCAGATGTGTCACCATATCCGATACCGCATCATACCGAAACTGCCACATCATACCGGGGCGGGGACCAGGCCGGGGCGGGGACCAGGCCGGGCGGGGACCAGGCTGGGGCGGGGACCAGGCCGGGCGGGGACCAGGCTGGGGCGGGGACGGGACCAGCTAGTCGAACTTGGACAGGTAGGTCAGCGGAAAGCTGGCGCCCGTGCTGTAGATGGGCTCCATGCCTGGTGTTTTCTGGAACGTCTTGGGTGAGACAACGTCATGGCCCAGGGCCCGGTCCGGCTCGGCCAGTTGGATGCTGGGCGCCCCCTTCTCTACCGCCAGATAGGTGTAGGCGACGCAGTACATTTTGCTGGGGTTTTGCAGGTTGAAGGTATAATCGTAATGCTGCCCCAGCCGCTCCTGCGAGGCCTTGAGCGTGTCTTGGACCTCTTGAGCGTTGGCGTACGGGGGCCGCAAGATCATCAAGTGGTTGGAGCGCTTCACGAACTCATCCAGCGAGCTGAGGCGGGCCCGGCTCGCATGCGGCTTCTGCTCCATCGAGTTGTGTTGCTCGTAGACCTTGCCGTCACCGTTGTAGATGCCGGTGTGCACCCAGTCTCCTCCCACCCCGGCCATGGCCATGACCGGTTCGAACGTGACCGCGTTGCTGTTGCGAGCGGACAGGATGATATCCCCGGGCTGGAGGAGAGATCTCACTTTGTCCAAGGT
>DASYBA010000161.1:0-7285 GCA_036501005.1 Candidatus Xenobia bacterium
GCTTCTTCTCCTGGATGGTGAAGAGGTCGAGCAAGGCTTGTGTAGGGTGTTCGTGGGCGCCATCGCCCCCGTTGATGACCGACGCCCGCACCGTGCGGGCCGCCAGTGAAGCTGCCCCGGCCTGGCTGTGACGGATGATGATGCAGTCGGCGCCCATGGCTTCCAGGGTGCGCACCGTGTCCTTGAGACTCTCGCCCTTCTGCACCGACGAGGAGGCGACCGCCACGCTGGAGACGTCGGCCCCCATGCGCTTGGCGGCCAGCTCGAACGACATGCGGGTGCGGGTGCTGGGTTCGTAAAACAACGTCACCACCGTGCGGCCGCGCAGGGTGGGCACTTTCTTGATAGGGCGGGCGAGCACCTCGCGAAAGGCGTCGGCCGTCTCCAGAACGAGTCGAATCTGCTCGGGCTCGAGGGTTTCTATGCCCAGTAGATCTTTGGATGTCAATTGCTGCATTGCGGGCCTCCTGGCCTCCGGAAGCGCGCGGCAGGGTATTTGATTCCCTTACCGATCTCTCCGGATCGACTTAAAGGGTGCGGATGAACACCCCGTCGACGTCGTCGACGGGGGTCAGCTTCACGTCCACCACCTGCTCGGTGCTGGTCGGAATGTTCTTGCCGACGTAGTCGGCCCGGATGGGCAGTTCACGATGGCCCCGATCAACCAGCACCGCCAACTGGATGCGGGCCGGCCGGCCCAGGTCCATGAGGGCGTCGAGGGCGGCTCGCACCGTGCGACCGGTGTAGAGCACGTCGTCGACCAGCACGACAGACTTGCCGTTCAGGTCGAAGTCGATCTCGGTCTTCTTCACCACCGGGGCGATCGCGACGGTCGTCAGGTCGTCGCGATACAGGGTGATGTCGAGGATGCCCGTCGGAATGGCGTGCCCCTCCAGATCGGCTAGCACGGTGCCCAGGCGTTGGGCCAGATAGACGCCCCGGGTGCGGATGCCGACCAGGGCCAGGCGGTCGGAGCCCTGGTGCCGCTCCACAATCTCATGCGCCATGCGGGTAACCGCCCGGCGGATGGTCTCCGGGTCCATCAGATGCGGCACGGTGGCGGTGTCAGGCACGGGCCTGCGCTTCATCGCCTGCCGCGACATTCCTTCCGGAAATAAAGCTGCCGATGTCGTAGGCCAGCCAGCGCGCCTGGATGCGGTCGTTGACCCGCACGCTGATGATCTTGCGGGCCGAGATGACCTGGACCACCGGCCCTCGCATGCCCTCGTGTTGCCGAATCTCCTCGACGTTGTCGACGGGAATCGTCTTCGCCTCGACCGGGATGCGCCAGATGACGATTTGCCAGCGGACGTGGTCGTGCTCCACGATGAGCTGCTCGTGGTAGCCGGGCAGGATGACCAGGCTGATGAACAAGAGCCCCAGCAGCGCGTAGTAGTAGGTATAGTTGTTGGTGGCCGCGGCCAGGTCGAGAATGGAGACGCCGTTCCAGTGGACCCACGACATGAAGAGGGCGATCAGCACCAAAGCGACGATCTCCAGCAAGAGACCGGTGGCCCACAGGCCCCACGAATAGATGCGCATCGAGCCGCGGTCTTCCAGGTTGATGTGGCCGGTGGCGGGGCGCGGCTGCGGGCTGCCCAGCACCAGGGGGTACCGCTTGACCCGCTCGCAGAACGGCAGGTCCAGATCGGTGGCGGGAATGATGATCTCCACCTTGTCTTCCAGCTCCAGGAGGGTGCACCCCAGCGCTCGAGTCAAGGCTTCGGCCAGCCGCCGGCTGACCAGTTGCTGGTTGGGGCGGGCGTCCAGCAGATACTCGTAGCCTTCGGTGACCAGCTTGATCTGCCAGACCTCAAAAGCCCGGTGGCGCAGTTCCGTCTCGATGGCGCGGAGCTTGATGGAACATGGATCCTTGGCCGTGAAGTGGAGAGCCTTCCGCCAGAAGCCGTCGCGCATGATCAGCGCCCGGCCTTTCACCCAGATATGCTTGCGGGTGTTGAAGATGAA
Organism: Candidatus Xenobia bacterium; assembly: GCA_036501005.1. Lineage (GTDB taxonomy): Bacteria > Vulcanimicrobiota > Xenobia > RGZZ01 > DASYBA01 > DASYBA01. The sequence goes on from DASYBA010000161.1 coordinate 1,969, forward strand.
GAGCAGCCCGAACAACCCCATGAGGAGGCTGGCATGGGCCGACGGCGTCCAGTCGCGCACCGTGATGAAGTGGGGCGTGTAGGTCGCCTGGTAGATATACTGGATGGGCCAGGTGCCAACCGCCGCCAGGAAGACCAGAAATAGACCGATATCCCGCCCGGCGGCACTGGACACGACGATGTGGGTCTCGTCGCGCCCGGTGCGAACTTTCATCATGGCGTCAAGGCGGCTTTGGGAAAGTGCACGTGCGCGACGGCCCGCACCTCGGTGAGGGGGGCCACTTCGTTGTAGGCCAGCACGGGCACGTCAGCATAGACAGTGTGCAGGAGCACGGCCAGGAAGCGCCGCAACGTCGGGGTGACCAGCAAGGCGCACCGAACGTTCAGGGCCGCAGCTTCCTTGAGGGCGTCGCCCACCGCTCGCAGGAAGCGCAGGGCCAGGTCTGGGGTGGCGTCGAGCCACCGTACCTCGCCGTCTTCTCGCACGGCAGACAACATGGTGTCTTCCACTTCCACGTCGAGAACGACGACCGGGAGGTGACCGTTCGGGTCGCTGATCTTCTGGCTCAGTTCGCGGGCAAAGCGGGCTCGCACGAGCTCCGTCAAAAGGTCGGCGTCCTGGGTAAAGGGCAGATGCTCCAGGATGACCTCGAGAATGAGCGTCATCTCCCGGATGGCCAGGCCCTCTCGCAGCAGGTTGTGCAGAATGCGGCGCACAGCCAGCACGGTGATGTGCTCCGGGAACAGTTGTCGGTACAGGCTGGGATGCTCCCGCCGGTTGCGGGCCAGGAGCGCCTCCACGTGATCGTAGCTGAGCATCTCCCAGCCGTGCTGGTTCAGCACCTGTCGAATGCGGGCCAGCAGGGGAAAGATCCGCTCCGGACTGTCCGAAGGCAGCTCCAGGTCGCCCTCCTCGGCCGCCGAGTCCTTGAAGATGAGACGATAGTGCTGGTCGGGCAGGTGGGGGTTCAAGCGAAGCGGGATGGCGGGCAGGGGCTGACCCGTCTCCAAGGCGACCCGGGCCCGCAGGGCGGAGACGGCCTCTTCCAGGGGCAGCCGTTGTTGCCACACCAGGTTGCCGCACTGCACGTACAACATGGGGAGGTCCAGGATGGAGCCGAACTCCTCGACCAGGCTGGCCGCCTGCTCGGCCAGATGGCGGGGGGCCTGCGACAGGGGCCGGATGAACCGGACCAGCTCCTGGTTGTTGCGCGTTCGATACACCAGGGCGAGGGCGTTGGCCACGGCCTTGTAGGCCTCTACCGGAATGTCCTCGGCCTTGCGAAAGAGGAGCCACTCCTCCGGGGTGAGGCCCGGCAGCTCGACCACCGGGATGGCCTGCTCGTGGGCGTACCACACCATTTCGGCGTGCGCTTTGCCCCGGCCCACCAAGGTCGCTTGGGGGGTGCCGCCGGTCTGGTATTCGATGCCCACCGCGCACTCCGGTCCGACCAGGAGCAGGGTCGCTTCGCGCAACCGGTGCAGCTCCAGCTTTTCGGCACGCGTCTTGGTGGGACGGGGCGCTGAGGTGGTTTTCATGGCAGACGTGGGCTGTCAGGTTCTCCCGGGCGCTTGAAAGTCCTTTTACGGCAGGTGTCGTCGGGGTTCGACAGGAAAGCCTGTGGCCGTGTCTTGGCGGAGTCTCCTGCTGCTGGCCTTGGTTGCGGTGCTCGGGTCGGGGTGCCAGCCGCTGCCGCCCCAGCAAGGGGTCGTGCTGTGGACCGGGGTGACCGATCAGGAACGGGCCGTGCTGGTCAGCCTGGGGCAGCGCTTCGAACACGACACCGGCGTCCCGGTCAAGGTCCAGGCCGTGCCCTTCGACGACTTGCGGGTCAAGTACCAGATCGCCGCTCCGGCCGGGCTGGGGCCCGATATCGTGACGGGGCCTAACGACTGGGTGGGCACGCTGGCCACCGCCCATCTCATCCAGCCTCTATCGGAAGCCGATTTTGGCGACAAGAGGGCCTTCATGCCTACCGCGGTAGAGGCCGTGAGCTTTGCCGGCGCCTGTTATGGCTATCCGTATTCGCTGGAGACGCTCGCCCTCATCTACAACCTGAAGCTGATCCCCAAGCCGCCCGATACTTTTCCTGCCTTGCTGGCGGTGGCCCGTGAGCTCAAACACGACGATCAGTATGGCCTCCTTTTCTGGGTCGACAAGTTCTATTATGCCTGGCCCTTCTTTTCCGGCTACGGGGCGACCGTGTTCTCACCCGCCGGGGGGATACCGACGGTGGCGCTGGACTCGCCCGCGGCCGTGCAGGCGGGGCATCTGATCGTCGACATGCACGAATTGATGTTTCCGGGCGTCGACGAGACCTTCGCCCGCCAATTGTTCGGGCAGGGCAAGGTGGGCTGCATCCTCGACGGTCCCTGGGTGCTGGGCGACGTGTCCGGCCACTTCCCGCTGCAGGTACAGCCCCTGCCCCCTCTGGGTCCAGGCCTGGTGCCGAAGCCTTTCGTGAGCGTGCAGTCCTTCATGCTCAACCCTCGCAGCACCCACCACGACGAGGCGATCCGGTTCTTGCACTATGTCGAAACGCGGGACAACCTGTTGCAGTTGACGGATGCGTCGGGTCGTGTCCCGGCCCGACGCGACAGTCTCGCAGCCCGCCAGGACAAGCCTGCGCTGGTGGCCTTCGCTCGCCAGGCGGAGCAGGGCGTGCCCATGCCCAACGTGCCGGCGCTCAACGCGGTGTGGCCCCCGTTTGACGATGCGCTCAAGCTCATCCTGAGTGGGGCCAATGTCGAACAGACCTTGCACCAAGCGGTTGAACAGACCAACCTTGACATCCGGCAGATGATGGAGTAGCGCGCGTGTTCCGCAACACCGGCCGGACTGCCTACGCCTATGTGACCCCCGCCCTTCTCCTGGTGGCCCTGTTGAGCCTTGTGCCCAACGTCTACTCGCTTTACCTCGCCTTCACCAACTACAGCATCTATCACTTCGACTCGTACGACCTGGTGGGGCTCAAGAACTTCTATCGAATCTTCTCCGGGCGAGAACTGCAGGTGTTCATGCTGGTCTTCGGCTGGACGCTGGTGTGGTCGGTGGTGGGCGTGGCCGGCTCGGTTCTGGTCGGGCTGGTGCTGGCCCTGGTGCTGAACCAGCCGAATCTGGGGGGACGGAATCTTTATCGGACCCTGTTCATCGTGCCGTGGGCGATTCCCGCCTTCATCTCGGTCATGATGTGGCAGGGCCTCTTCAACACCAAGTACGGCAGCATCAATTTGATGCTGCGCGGGCTAGGTGGCATGCTGGGCCTGCATCTGTTCGATATCGACTGGCTGCACCAGATGGGCCCAGCCCGTGCGGCGGTGCTCATCGTCAACGTCTGGCTGGCCTTCCCGTTCATGATGACGGTCATCCTGGGGGCGCTCCAATCGATATCGGCCGACCTCTATGAAGCGGCCTCGGTCGACGGCGCCTCGCGGGTCCGGCAGTTCTTTGCCATCACCATTCCGCAGTTGCGATCGGCCATGCTGCCGGTCATCATCTCCAGCTTCGCCTTCAACTTCAACCAGTTCGGCGGCATCTACCTGTTGACGGGCGGAGGACCGCCGCTGCCCAATGGCGTGTCGGCCGGAGCCACCGACATCCTGGTCACCCACGCCTACCACCTGGCCTTCGTCCAGTTCCTGTTTGGCACTGCCTGCGCCTATGCCGTGCTCATCTTCATCGTGGTGGCGGGGTTGAGTCTGGTGAACTTCAACCTGGCCGGCGTCTTCGAGGAGGTGTGATGAAGCAGGAGGCGTGGCGACCCATCCTGTCGCACGTCTTCCTCTTGCTCGCGTTGGCCGCGACGCTCTTTCCGGCCGCCTGGGTGCTGGGGGCTTCCATGAAGGAAGGCCAGACCCTCGACACCGCGCACATGTTTCCAGAGCACTGGACGCTGTCGCACTATCACGAACTCTTCACCCAGACGCTGTTCAATACGTGGATGGCCAATACGCTCTATCTGTGCGTGGTGACGTGCACCGCCACCCTGGTCATCGCCAGTTTTGCCGGCTACGCCTTCAGCCGCTTCAAGTTCATCGGCAAGACGTACGGCCTGCTGACCATGCTCTTGCTGCAGGTCTTTCCCAGCAGCATGGCCATGGTCGCCACCTTCAAGCTGCTCCTGGTGGTGGGACGACTGACGGGAGGATGGATAGGCCTCAACACGCTGAACGGCCTGGCCCTGGTCTATACGGGGGCGAACATCCCGTTCAATACGTGGATGATCAAAGGGTATGTCGATTCCCTCCCCAAAGAACTGGAAGAGTCGGCCCTGTTGGATGGCGCCACCCCTACCCAGACGTTCCTGCGGGTCATCCTGCCCCTCATGACGCCCATCCTGGCGGTGGTGGCCCTGTTCAGCTTCATCCTGCCGTACGCCGACTTTCTCTTTCCCAGCATTCTCATGACGGGACAGGAGAAGTTCACCCTGGCGGTGGGGTTGCACAGCTTCATCAGCGGCAACTTCGAAGCCAACTGGACGCAGTTCGCGGCCGCTTCCATGGTGGGGGCCATTCCCATCCTGTGCCTCTTCTTTGGCCTGCAGCGCTTCCTGGTCGAAGGCCTGACCAAAGGCGCGGTAAAGGGCTGAAGTGCCGCGGCACCCCAGCCCCCCTGGCTCGTTTACTTCAGGCTGTCGACGTTGAACGGGCTGTTGGAGTCCATGAATCCCCGACCGAAGACGTCCAGTCCGCCGGTCGGGATCCAGATGTGATTCGGCTGGTTCTCTTCAGTCCCGGCCGTGCGCGTGCCTTGCACCTGGGTCGTGGTTCCGCGGTTGTATTCAATCGGCTTGCCATTGGGCTGGAAGTAGCTCAGGGTAGACTTTGCCGTCACGGTGCTCTGGGTTCCCCCTTCCACGGTGGCCCCTGCGAGGCGGGTGTGCAGGTCATCCACCATCGATGCAAAGCGGAAGGCGGCCGCTTCGGAAGTCGCCTGGTACTGGCCACTGAGCTGCGAACTGGAGTTGGCCTCCATGGAGCCACTGCCGATACTCAGAATGGTGCTGTATTCGCCGGAGGCCGAGCCGGACGAACTGCCCTCTACCGCACCCGAGGCCTGGGAATTCTGTGATACGGCCAGGGCCGCACCCAGGGGAGCCGACAGCGTCGTTGTGGCCGTCATATAGGTGATCAGCGTGCCGACGTCCTGCGCGAACTGTTTGACGGTGGCCATGTCGCGGCTGCCGCCCGTATCCAGCTCGGCCGTCTCCGGACCGTACTGGATACGGTTGTACGTGCGGGGGTTGTGCCACCCCCAGTCGGGGTTGACCCTACGACCGTTCAAGTCGACGGCGCTAGCGGTGGCCCGGGTCGGGGCG
>DASYBA010000162.1:0-4106 GCA_036501005.1 Candidatus Xenobia bacterium
CGACGCGAGAATCGCCCGGGTGCCCGGCACCACCGGTACGCCGGCTGAGGCCATGAGACGGCGCGCCTCGTTCTTGTCGCCCAGGGCGCGGATGTTGGCTGGGGTGGGGCCGACGAAGGTGATGCCCGCCGCACGGCAGGCCTCCGCGAGCTCCGCCCGCTCGGACAGGAAGCCGTAACCGGGGTGCAGGGCGTCGGCCCCGGCCTGGTGGGCTAGCGACACCAGCCGATCGATGTCCAGGTAGGCGGGCCGGCCGTCCAGCCCCTCAATGGCGTAGGCTTCGTCGGCCAGGCGCACGAACACGGCATGGGCGTCGGAGGGGGCAAAGGCGACCGCCACCGGAATGCCCAGGTCGTGACAGGCACGCACCACCCGGACAGCGATCTCGCCTCGATTGGCCACCATCACCTTGTTGAATAGAGCAGGGGAGTTCGACACGAGCGGCGCGCTTCTGCAGGACCGGTGGGATTCCCTCTTGAATCTTGGGGCTCATGACCGTCGGCACCAGCTCAGCCAGGGCGCTTCTGCGTCGAGATTGCCTCCACCCCGATGCGCTGCCGCACTGGCTCGTTTCGCCTTGGTTCCTGACCCACTGGGATCATTGGGTGTTTCCGCTGGAGTTCGGGGGCCGACTGCTGTACGTCTCCACCGGCGGTCTGGTGTTGTTCCTGCCCCAGGCGGAGACGGGGGTCGTGTCGGTCGAGGGGGTCACGGGCGACAACAAGTGCGACTTTCGTATCGAACGAGATCACGGTATCTACCACGTGGACGGCACCTTCGAGGCCCAGCCCGTCTCGGTTCAAATCGAGTTGTCGCCGGGCCGGATTCAGGTGGAGGGCCCCGCTGCCTACGTACGCTCCGAGTATGCCATGGTCCGGCAGGGAGACGCCTGGACGGTGAGCGGGATGACCGGCGAGTCTGAGTCCATGTACCGGGTGGTGCTGGAAAAGCCTGGCCATGTGCGCCTGGAGGGCTGGCGGCGGGGCGAAGACGTCGACAGCACGATCCGCTGGGATGGCGACGCCTTGCGCTTTGAAGATGGCGACGATCAGTTTGTGCTGCAGCCCCGGGGCCAGGCCCTGGCCTTGTCCGGCCGACTGGCCCAGGAGCCGGCCGAGCTGACCTTTACCCTGTCCGATGAAGACGAGCTGCGGGTGGTGGGCAGTACCAGCGAGGGCAAGATGGACTTCCGCATTCTCGACGAGGGCAACGGCGTGTCGGTGAAGGGCCGCTACTACCGCTGGTTCGTCAACTACCGGGTCTTGTTGAAGAGCTGAAGGATTAGGCGAAACGAGCGGCCAGCCCGGCCGCTCGTTCGATACGTTTGACGCTAGAACCCGCCTCGGTCGGGGTTGGGCATGTCGTCCGGTCCGTTCTCCTCCTCGGACCCCGGCTGGCCGGGCGGATAGGCCTCCGGCGGCGGTCCTGCATTGGGTGGGGGCGCGTAGCCGGGCGGGGGCTGGTACCCGGGCGGGTACTGCGGGCCCGGCGGATAGCTTCCGCTCGGTTGGATGGGGACGTTCGGATAGGACGGCCCGGGCGGCGGGGGCCCGTAGCCGGGCGGCGGAGGCCCATACCCCGGGGGCGGGTAGCCGCCGCCCTGATAGTTGGGGGGCGGCGCATACTGTTGCCGCGGCGGATAGTAGCCCGGCGGCGGAGGGGGCGGGTAGCCGTAAGGACCGTATCCATAACGGGCGTTGGGGTCTTGATGATGGTGGCGCCAGGTCACCGCCTGGACCGGTTCGCCGACCTCCAGGTCGCCGGCCGGAATCGGTACCCCATAAGAACTGAACGTGGCGTGCGCCAGCGGCACCTCGATCTGGAGGCCCTGGGGGGTCGACAGCATCACCGAATCCGCATTCACCGCCTGCACCGTGCCGTTGTAAGACCGCATGACCTGCCGCTGGCCGAACTGTTGACCTGCCCCGGGCGGTGGTTGGCCGTAGGGCGATGGCTGATAGGCCGGCGGCGGATACCCGGGCGGGGGGTAGCCGTTGGGCGCCTGCGCCGATGCGGACTGGGCATGCGCCGAGCCCGTCAGACTTGCGCACAAAATGGCTGCTGCCAACCAGGACAGCGGACCTCGATGGGACATTGGAACCTCCTTGGCACCCGACTTCTTACCAGCCCAGGGAGCCTTTTGGACGGGGCGGAACGCCGGTCCTGGCGGGTGTGCTTAGAGTTTGCCAACGGAGGTTTATTGGGATGAGAACGTGGATCTTGCTGCTCTCGCTGGCCCTGCCCGCCTGTGCCCAGGGGAGCGGCGCGGACGCGGTCATTACCAACAGCGGTTCCACCAACATGCCGGGCTTTTCCATCACGGTGCGGTCCGATGGCTGGGCCACCCGGCAGCCGGCCCGTGGCACGCGGATGGAACGCAAGGTCCTGCTGCCGGTCGAGCTCTCCAACCGCCTCTTCAGCGATCTTGCGACCGCGGCGCCGATGTCGAAATACCCGCCGGTCCGCTGCATGAAGAGTGCATCATTTGGCTTCACCGAGACGGTCCGCTACAACGGCGCCACCAGCCCGGACCTGGCTTGTCCCAATACGGATGCACGCCTGTCTCTCGTCGTCAAGGACGTCCAGGCCGTGGTGCAGGCCTTCCAAAAGACACCTTAACCGTGGTTTGAGTAGACCACCCGGGCGTCTTTCCACAGCTCCTCCAGGTTGTAGAAGCGGCGCTCTGCCTCAAGAAACACGTGGAACACGACGTCGCCATAGTCCAGCACAATCCAGTTGCCGCCCCGATAGCCCTGCCGCTGGCCCAGTCGGCCGAAGTCGTTCTTTAGCCGCTCCTCGATGGCATTGGCGATAGCCCTCGTCTGGATGCGGGTCATGCCGCTGCACAGCGAGAAAAAGTCGCAGAAGGGCGACAGCTCCTGCAGATCCAGCAGCTTGTTGTCGGTAGACTTCTTGGACTCCGCCGCATCCATTCCGGCCTGAGCCAACTCAAGAGACGTCACTTCACTCACCGATACAACCCCATCTTCCTGATATAGTCTTCCACCGCGTCTGCCACCATGTACCGAATGCCCTGCCCCTCCCGCACTCGCCGCCGGATCTCCGTCGACGAAATGTCGACGGTGGGCAGGGGCATGGGGCGTATCCGCTCCGCGCGGCTCAGTCCGTACCCTGCCACCCGGGCCTCCAGCTCGGCCGGCGAATGGCTGCCGCGGGTCGCCACGACGAATGTCTCCAGGAGGCCGAGCAGGTCGTCCAGACGGAACCACGCGTCCTTGGCCAGGGAATCCGCGCCCGTGATGAACGTGAACCGGTCATGGGGGTGTTCCTGCGCCAGGCGTTCCACCGTGTTGATGGTATAGGATACTTCGTCTCTCTCGATCTCCAGGCTGCTGGGTTTAAGGTGCGGGTTACCCGCCGAGGCCAGGCATACCATCGCATACCGGTCACGAGCGCTGGCCAGACCGCTCTCTCCCTGACGGTGCGGAGGAATCTGGTTGGGCAGAAGCCACACCTCATCCAGCCGATGCGCGTCTCGAGCTGCCTCGGCCAGGAGCAAGTGCCCCAGATGGATGGGATTGAACGTGCCTCCCAAGAGTCCAATGCGTGCCAAACGGCGGCCCCCATTCTAGATGCTCATGGCGACTCCTTCAATATGCAGGTCGAGGGGGGGCGGCGCCGAACCTTCCCGGCATGGTGAAGAGCTACGTCGACTGGGCAGGTTCGCCCATGATGGCCCTGGTGTTCGGACTCATTTTCTTCTTTCTCATCGTCGGCCTGTGGTTCGTCATCAGCAACCTCAAGGTCCAGCAGAACAAACGCCGGAAGCCATCCCCCAAGGACCTGGTCGACAAGCACGGCAACTACATCGGCCCGCCGCAGGTTTGACGCTCTGCTAGGAATGCGGCCGCGGGGGAAGGAACTCTCCCGCCCCACTTCAGCATAGCAGGAGGATGGCCCCATGAGCGTCTTGATCAAGAACGGACGAGTGGTCACCGCGGTCGATGATTACACCGCGGACATCTATATCGAAGGCGAGCAGGTCACGCAGATCGGCCGCCACCTGAACGTGCATGCCGATACGACCATCGACGCCAAAGGCAAGCTGGTGCTGCCGGGCGGGATCGATCCCCATACCCATTTCG
>DASYBA010000163.1:0-3233 GCA_036501005.1 Candidatus Xenobia bacterium
CGTAGACGACCCCGGCGGCCTTGCGGCGGGGCACCACGGCGGCCGTAGTGGCGCCGTGGAAGGTCAGGGTTCGCACTCGAGAGGACGCATTCGATACGTCCGCCACCCGTCCGACGACCCCGTTGTCGGATTCTACGGCCATGCCGTTGGCCAGGTGGTTCTGGCGCCCCAGGTCCAGGACCAGGGTCTGCAGCCAGGATGCGGGATCCCGGGCGACCACCAGGCCGGCGGTCGTCTTGACCATGGGCATGCGGCTTTGCAGCTTGATGAGCCGTCTGAGGTGCGCATTCTGGTTGCTGAGCGCCCGAATCTGGTGGTGGGCGGCGGCGAGTTGCACCCGCAACTTGCGCTGCATGGGATCGACCGCCCGGGCCGTATCGGAATGACCGGCATAGGTCGAAGCCATTTTCCACAGGGGCACCATGGCGCTCATGATGCCCCGATCCAGTCCCGTACTGCGGGCCAACAGGGGGCCAGTCAACTGCCACACCAACAGGAGGGAGGCCGCACCCAGCGCCCACGCGAGCCCGTGGGTGAGACCCTGGCTGGCCGGGCGGGGCACGTTGGCCGTCCTCACGGCGGGCACGAGCAGGGCACGGCGCAACTCCGGTTTCAGCAGCAGCATCTCAATCCCGGCGGCGGCGGCGCGCTCCGCCTGGGGCGGATGCACCAGCGACAGGTGGGTCTGCCGGGAGAGGAAGCGGGCCATGCCGGGCAGCCGGGAAGTGCCCCCCAGCAGGATGGCAGAGCCGACGTCCACGATATCGCCCAACACCGTGGGGGGAAGCTCTTCGAACGCGGATTGCACGCAGTCGGCCAACCGGACGAGAACGGGCTGGAGGGCCTCGGAGACCTGCTTCGAGCTCACTTCGATGCGGCGCGGCAGGCCGTCTTCCAGCGACATGCCGTCGACCTCGACACGGGCGGCCTCGACACGCGGTTCTGCGCAGCCCGCCGCCAGTTTTACCCGCTCTGCGGTGGGCAATCCGATATGGAGCCGATGCTCGTGGGCGAACCACTCGACCAGGGTCCGATCCAGGTCGGTGCCCCCCATGGCAAAGCTGCGGTGGAAGACGACTTCACCCAGGCAGATGACCGAGACCCGGGTCGTCGTGGCGCCGATGTCGACGGTCAGGACCGCGCCGGGGGCCATGACGTCCATGCCAGCCCCGACCGCCCCGGCCAGCGCGGCGTCGAGCAGGTAGAGCGGGCCAGCCCCGGCCGCGTGCGCGACCTGTTCCATGGTGCGACGCTCGGCGGGGGTCAATTCGTGCGGAATGGCCAGCACCAAGGGCTGTCCCACCAGCCGGGCCTGCCGGAGGGCGTGGCGAATCAACACGGTGGCCCGCGCTCGCTCCATGATGCGACCCCCAGCCAGCGGCCAGACCAGCTCGACGGAGGCGGGGGAGCGCCCCTCCAGCCGCCAGGCCTCGGCCCCGATGCTGCGGACCTTGCCGCCTTCCAGGGCCAGGCACGAGGGCTCACGGACGACCGTGCCTCGCCCTCGCCGGACCAGCCAGAGACTGGTCGACCCCAAGCCGAGGGCCGCGCTGACGCGGGGCGGAGACAGCAGATTCCCCAGATGCGCGGCGGCCTGGGTCGTGACCCGGTGGGTGGCGCGGGCCACGTTCGCCAGCTTGGGAGAGACGGTGGGATCCACCTGGGGCAGGGCCTGGATCTTGTCGCGCAGGTTCTGCCAGGGTTGGGTCTCCAGCGCCCGCCGCAGCCTCTGCACCGGCAGCTTGATCGATTGGCGCACGTCGTGCACGTTCATCGTACAGCCTCCTTGCCCGTGCTGCCGACCACGGCGCAGACCTCGGGGTGGTGGGCCACCGCCACCGGGAGGTGGACGGCCGTCTGCAGGTATTGCGCGAGGCCTCGCAGTCTCGCTCCGCCCCCGGTCAGAACCAGGCCGTGATCGAGGAGATCGGTGGCCAGTTCGGGAGGGGTCTTGGCCAGCACCCGATGCACCAGGCTGGCCACTTCCGAGAGGGGACCCATGAGGGCGGGCCGCAGCTCGTTGGAATCCAAAGACATGGTCAGGGGTAGCCCGCTGCGAAGCTCACGGCCCGTCACCGGGCTTTTCGAGGTAGCGTCGGTGGCGACCGCGCAGGCGATATAGCGCTTGAGGGTTTCGGCCTGCTTGGGCGCGACTTCCAGACCGCGCTCGGAGCGAAGCCAGCGGCTGATGCTCACGTCGAGGGCCCGGCCGCCAGACTCCAGCGTCTCGCCGGCGATGAGCTCGCCTTGATGGAGGACGGCGGCCTGCGTGCGAGTGGCGCCCAGGTCGACGACCATGATGCTGTCAGACGCCGCCCCGGTGCGAGCCGCCATGGGGGTCGGAATCAACTGGCTGCGCCCTGCACCGGCCGTGATGAGGGCCTCTTGCAACGCTTCTTGTTCAATGGGCGACAGCGACAACGGCGTGGCCACGCTGACCCTCGGCCGAGCCAGGAAACGACGCCATCCCAGCCCGTGCTGCAAGGCATGTCGAATCAATACGGCAATCAAGTGGGGCACGGCGGCCATGCCGTCCCGCACCGGATGCACCACTTCGATGTGGCCACCGCTGCGGCCTTGCATATGATAGGCCGCCTGGCCGACGGCCAGCACCCGGCGGGTGCGGTTGTCGATTGCCAGGGCAGCAGGTTCTCGAAACACGCGCGAAGCCGCGCAAACGCTCATCTGGGTCGTTCCCAGATCCAGTCCCACCAACAATTTCTTGCCTCCTCGACCACAAAACCAGGACTGAGGCCTTCCTACGCGGGTCAGCCTCAACCAAACTCTACCCAGTTTGGCCCAAAACCGAAACGAAAAGGAGGAAACAGAGCAGCCTGCTCCCAAGGTTAAAGGTCTCTGTCCCAACCGCCGTTTGCTCACTCACACCCGCAGGGAGGATCGTCATGTCCGTGTCGCTACCGTCCGACAGCCTGGAAAGCTACAACCAGGCGGTGGCCAAATCGTGGCGCGGCGAGTGGGAGGCAGCCGAGTCGCAGTTTCTAGAGGTTCTGGCCCAGTTGCCGGAGTCAGCCCCGGCCTATGACATACGCCGCCAGGTGCACTCCGGTCTGTCACAGCTCAATGAAGGGCTGCGGCGCTGGGCAGAGGCGGCTGCGGTGCGAGGGCAGGAGCTGGCACTGGTGCGCAAGGTGAGCGGTCCTCGGCACCCTCACGTGGCCACCTGTCTCGAGCACCTGGGGTGGCTGGCCTGGCGGCAGGGCCGCGCGGAAGCG
>DASYBA010000164.1:0-3264 GCA_036501005.1 Candidatus Xenobia bacterium
ATGCGGTTGTACTCGTCGATGATCTTGACCCGCATGCCCAGCCAGCGGCGCCAGGAAATGCGGATGTCGTCCATGGCCTGGGCGGCCAGAAGATCGGCCGGCAGCGGGTTGCCCAACAGATCGGAGATGGTCATCTGCGGCTGGCCGTGCTGGATGCTGCGGCGCACGTCCCGTAACGAATACCCCCCCAGGATGCCCATGAGAATGGCGCTGGCCGTCTTGCCCCGGCCGGGACCGCCCACCAGCAGGCAGCGCCGACGCACGGCAAAGTTCAACAGGGGCAGCAGCACAAAACTGGAGTAGCTCTGGGCGCTGGGCAGCGTCAGCTCACCCTGGCTGTCGCCGAAGCGGAAGCGGGCCGGGGGGGCATCGTTGTATTCGATATCATAGTGCGGGCTGATGATGGCATGGTTGACGATCCAGAAATAGGCCTGGCGGAGCTTTTCATCGAGAGGTGGACCCTCGGCGGCCGCCGGCGCGACCTCCAGGGGCCCTCGGTACAGGTCCGCAACGTCAAAGGTCGGGGCCCCCGGGGCCGGAGTGGGCAGCGTGGGAGAAACGGAGACCTTCTGAAACAGCATGGGCACCCCATTTGTCCTGCCTGACGGCTAGCCCTCTTTATGCGGGCTGGCGAGCACCCGGGGGTCGGCGTGCAGCATGGCCTTTTCGTCTATCGGATGGGCCTGGCGGAAGGCCTCGAATCCAGGACGGTCGCCCAGATCCTGCTGAATGCGTTGCAGGATGGCGTTGGCGATGAGAGCCTGCCCGACGTTGGCGGGATGCTGGCCGTCGTAGCTCATGACGCCTTGGTCGCCGCGAGCGTCCTGCGTGCCCACCCAGACGCCGGTGATCCTCTCGGTGGGGCCGGCCCCGTTCAGTTCCCGACCGTGCTGGTCCATGTCGGCCAGCATGCCATGGAAGTCGACCAGATGCAGGCGAGGGTGGGAGGCCGCCAGCTCATCCAGGTGGGCGTTGTATTGGTTCACCCGCTCTCGAATCTGCTGTACCTCGTCCGGATCCAGCACCTCGTCTTCGGTGAACGCGGGGCCGCCCTTCGTGAAGCACATCCTGGCCGCTTTCTGGGCGATGGTGAACAGGTTGACCATGGTACCTGGCGGGTACTCCGTGCGGCCGTCCTTGCCAGCCCCCGCCACCGAGGAGGGCAGCACGAAATTCTCGAGGTCCTCGGTCACGTCCCGGCCGCCGGGCAGGACCACCCTCAGGGGCAGGGGCCCGATCTTCTCACCCAGGGGACGGAGGAAGGGGGCACGGGTCACGTCGGGGATGTTCATCATGACGATCTCGGCGTGCGTGCCGGATTCCAGCCGGTCGACGATGGTGTCCATGCTGGTGCGGAATCCAGCATGCACCTCCGCCGTCTGGTGGTGCTTGATGTGATGGGTGAGTGGGTTGACCGAGGCGATGTCCAGGCGTCGATCGTCCATCGGCGTCAAACAACCGTCGTGGAGCTCGCCGCCATAGCACGCCTGCATGGCGTCGTTGTTGCCGGCCCACAGGAGAATGAGATCGGGGTTGCTCTTGACCGCCTGATCGACCGCCGAGCCCTGGTTGCGGAGAACCGCTTCCATGAGGGTGCCCACGGTGGGAGCGAACTTCATGCTGCCCGTCCCGTCGTGCAGTTGGGCCAGATATTCTCCGGTCGAAGTCATGAGGAGGTCGGCGGCCTTGGCCCCCGGTAATGCAAAATTGGTGGAGGGCGGGGCCTTCTCGTGCACGACCGCATGGTGCAACGGTCGCAGGAGCCGCTCGGGAGGGGTCCCGTGCAAGCGCGCCCAGGCCATGGGGAGGGCCATGGTGACGCCCATGCCGACGAAGGCCCGCAAGCTCTGGACGGTCGACTTCCACGAGGTGGGAAAGAGCATCGGCATTTTGTAGCCGTCGCGGATGGCTGGCATGGTCCCGTCGATACCGACCCGATCGGCCAACAGCTTGGGTACGCTGACGTCCTGGCGGGCCCGATCGACGTGCATATCCTGCATGCCGGAGAGCAGGCTGTCTCCCACTGCCGTCATGACAAAGGGCCGCCGGGGCGCGATTCGTCCCACATCGCTCATGACCTCAGTGTAGCAGACCTGCTGGCGACAGGTGTTGCCCCTTTGTGAAAAGGTTGGGTCGAAGGGGACGAGAACTTCGGCTGCCATGGACAAACCGGCCCGCAGCTCCACCCCTCGGCCTCGCCAGCTTCGCATGGCGCTCCAGCTCACCCCCGACCCGACGGCCATTCCGGGCCTGGAGGAGCTGCTCGCCCGCGTGCTGGACGCCAGCGGGGGCAAAGCCGGGTTGCTGACCACCTGGGATGCCGACGTGCCGACCAAATCGATCCGCACGGTCATCTCCGGTCTCCAACCAGAGGCCGCCGAACCCCTGGTCACCTTGCTGGAGAAGGCTGGACCCGGCCTGGCCGCGGGCGGGGTGGACAATGATGCCATCGAGCGCCTGGAGGCGGCGGCGCAGGAAGTCAGCCGACGGGCCCGCTCCGGGCCTCTCCACGCGGTGGCCTTGCCCGTGCGGGCCCACGATCGCTTTGTCGGCCTCATCTGTCTCCTCTACGCATCCGATACGCCCAGCCTGTTGAAAGACGCGCCCGGTATCTACAACCTCATCATCGACCACGTCGAGGTGGTGGTGGAAAGCGCTCGCCTGTTGCAGCGTCTCTTTCAGGAGCGGCGCTGGCTGGAGGCCGTGGTGCACCACCAGACCGACGGGGTGGTCATCCTCGATCGCGACGGCCTGGTCATCGGCTTCAATGCCGCGGTCGAGGCCCTGACCGGCTGGGCTTTGCCGCAGGCAGTGGGCAAGCCGGCCAGCGAGGTCTTCGCCATGAAGCGCAGCGACGGCGCCCACGGCCAGGGGCCGTCTCTGGAGTCCGTCGCGCTGGCGCTCAAAGGAGGCTCCCTGCGCGGCAGCCACGCCCCGCCCGTGGAAGCCCTGCTGCGATTGCGGGACGGTCGCTGGGTCGACGTCGAGGTGACCAACGCCGCCCTGCAGGACGAGCGGGGCCGCCCCCTGGGCTGGGTCATGACCTTGCGCGACATCCGCGAGCGCAAGGAGATGGAGCGGCTGCAGCGCATCTTCCTCTCCGCCCTGTCGCACGAGCTGCAGACCCCCATCGCCATCATCAAGGGGTTTGCCGGCCTGATGAGCGACGAGAACGTGCCCCTCACGGTGGAGCAGGCCCGGGCCAAGGCCGCCGTCATCCACGAGGAAAGTGAACGGCTGGAGGGCATGGTCAAGCAGATGCTG
>DASYBA010000165.1:0-7855 GCA_036501005.1 Candidatus Xenobia bacterium
ATCCGATACGTACAAGAACATGTCTGCCGAGTTGGGGTGCGGGCATAGCCATGCCAGAGCCCCGATGGCCGCTCCGGCGCGGAGCATGTCCTTCCAGGAGACGTCCTCCACGGCCTGGCATCGGTAGCGGGCGGCCATGAGGAGAAAGCTGCCCAGGTAGAAGACAAACTCGCCAGTGGTCGCCCACGGCGCGTGCTCCGGATCGGGCAGGCCGTTGGCCTGATAGACGCCGTCCTTGACCGAAGCGCTCATCGATGCCAGCAGCATGACGACCCAGGGCACCGCCATCCACGCCACAAAGGTCCGGTTGTTGCCCAGGCCCCGAGGGCGGGGCAGCACGGCCAGGACCCCGCCGGCCGGATGGCCCGGCGCGTGGAGCACCTGGTGGAACGCGTGACGCACCTCGTCGAGCGTGGTGCCCTCGAAAGCGA
Source organism: Candidatus Xenobia bacterium (assembly GCA_036501005.1). Lineage (GTDB taxonomy): Bacteria > Vulcanimicrobiota > Xenobia > RGZZ01 > DASYBA01 > DASYBA01. The sequence goes on from DASYBA010000165.1 coordinate 432, forward strand.
CCACGTCCGGCGTGCCCAGCAGCCGCCCGGCAAAGATGCCGTCTTCGTCTCGATAGGCAATCTCGAGGTCGTACGAGCCCCCGGCCATGGACTCCCGCATGACGCTCATCGCAGCAGGCCGACGAGCTCCAGGAAGTCACGCACCGCCTCGACCTGATAGCGCTTGCACAACATCTGATCCGGCCGACGTTGGAGCAACAGGCGGCGGCCCAGGAGCGAGCACTGGACCACCGGGCCCTCCGCGTCGGTGACCGTTCCGCCGGCTTCCATGATGAACTGGATGAGATCGCCCCAACCCAACTGGAGTTCCACGGTCCAATCCGAGCGGGAGGTAGGAACCACCTGACAAGAATTCAATCCGTAGGCAGCGGAGCCCTGTCGCGCCCGTAGTACCAGGTCTGCATCTGCAGCGCCACATAGAAGAGCACCAGCGCCAGCTTGCCCCCGTACAGGGCACGAGGGAGCCAGACGTGGCGTGTCGTCATGTCGTGGTCGACCATGCGAAGATACCAGTCGTAGTGGCACGGAAAAATGTACTGTTGGGCGATCATGGCGACCGCCAGAAGCACGATGAGCCCCCAATACGCTCGAGCGGGCAGGCCGGTGCGGTTGAGGAGCGCCACCAACGCGACCATCCACAGCAGGTACTGGGCCACGTAGAGCGTGCTGACGACCACCACCGAAGCCAGCACGGAAGCCAGGTACAGAATGCCTCGCTGCGGGGTGTACGGGCGAGAGCGCCAGGCCAAGAGATACGTGCCCATGATGGCGACCACCAGCAGGGCGGTGGGCAGCACTCGGTAGCGGTCCGGCAGCTCGAACCCGTGAATGCCATAGGTGTCGACGTGGGCCGGCTGGATCCAGCCCCGCTGCTCCATCCACTGCAACCCCGTTCCCACCACGCTTTCCAAGGCGACGGGTTTGTGTTCGTGCCACTCCAGGCTGGTCACGACCTCGTGCCATGACCCGCCTCCGGCGACAAACACCAGCATGACGGTGAGCAAGCCGAGGAGAGAACCGGCGACCACCCGCAGACCCTTTCGCCCCCCCAGGAAAAGCGGGATCAAGACCAGCGGGTACACTTTCACGGTGACGCCCAGGCCGAGGAGGAACCCGGCCACCAGGGGACGTTCTTGTTGCCAGGCCCACCATGCGGCCAGCAAGAGCAGCGAGATGACCAGTTCGAATCGATACATGGAGATGGGGCCGGCGGCCAGCAACAACACGACTGCGCCTGCGATCGAGATACGGCCGCCGATCTCGTTGATGAACGCCAGGTGCAGGGCCAGCAGCAGGCAGTTGACCAGCTCCAGGGCATCGCAGAATCCGATGTGGGTGACGTGCGAGAAGACCTCCGTGAGCCAGAAGAAGAACAAGGCGCCCGGTTGATACTCGCCCTGCAGGGAGTGGACCAACAGGTAATTGTCGAGACGGATCTGGTAGACGCCCACGTCGGCACTGCAATAGCCGGCCCAATGGGGCTGTCGACCCCACCAGAACATGGTGGCGACCAGGAGGGCGGTGGTGATGGCGAGGGCCGGTCCGGGCAGAGCGGCGGTGGCAGGTGAAGAGGTCGGTTTCAAGTGACGAGGGCACTTCGTCGAAGCCGGTTGCACCTCATTCTACAGGGCTTCCGCCGGCCGTCCCCGAAATGTCCTGGGCCATGACTGCCCACGAGCTTGTCCAGAGAGTGTCCGAGATCTATCACAATGTCACTCGGCACAGCGATCCGAAGCAAGTTGAAGAGATCAAACGGGTCAAGTACAAGGTGTTCTATTCGGCCCTGGAGACCTTTGAACGTCCGGGCGGCCGTGTCCTCATGGGCATGTTCCCCAGCGCGCCCGGACAATACGAATATCCGGCCGAGAGCGTCAATCGAATCCCTCAGGAAGGCTGGAACGCCTGGGCAGACGAGAAGTGGGAGCCGGCTCGGGTGGTCGAGAACCTGGAGTCGGTGTGGCGCGGCTGGTACGGCGTCACCTGGCATGACGAACTGTACCGCACGTTCTGCAGCAACCTGTGCCCCTTGCGGGCCGCGACCGAAGCCTTGGGTGTCGAACTCTACGGGTCGGTATTGGAGAGCTTCCTGCCCATCTGGCAAGCCGCGCTGGCCGACCTGAAGCCCCGTCTTCTCATCTGCCACGGCAACAAGGAGGGGCTGTCGCCTTATGGCCTCTTCTCTCGACTCTACCCCGCTACCCAGGAGAAGCAGCAGTCCGCCACCGCCATCGGCAGCCTGAAGGTGCGCTGGCACGTACACGCCGCTCCGTGGGGGCCCCTGGCGGTGGCCGGCCTCCCCAACCTGGCCAAGGGAAAGCCCGCCCTGCTGGTCCAGAACGCCGAGCTGACGGCCTTCATCAAGCGTTGGGACAGTCCCCGCAAAAGCGAAATGCGGATCGTGAGGAAAGCATGAATTTGAGCAAGAGGGCCCTGCTCTGGTTGCTGGGCGCAGCCACGGTGTGGGCGGCGGCCGGCGACCCGCTGGTGCAGCAAGCCGACCTGAAGCTGAAGAGTCGCGACTTCAACGGCGCTCTCGCCCTCTATCGGAAGGCCCTGGCGCGGCGGCCGGACGACGCCCCCCTCCTGTTGCGAGCCTCCATTGCAGCACAGGGCGCCGGCGATGCCAAGGCTGCCGCCACGATGTTGGCGCACGGGCACAAGGTGGCGCCCGATGACTGGCGTCTGGAGGAACGGCTCATCCTCGTCTATCAAGATACGGGCCAGGGGCCGGCCGCCGAAGCCCTGGCCACAGACCTGGTGCAGCGCTGGAACCGCAAGTCGGATCCGGCTTTGAGTGCCACTCAACATTTCCTGCGGGATCAAGTGGCGGATCAAGGGGAGCAATACGACGTCTATCAGCTCTTCTCGCCGCAGTTGGAGCCCGGCCATCACCTGTTCGACTTCGTGCAGGTCGATGAGAAGCACGAGCCCCTGAAGATTTACTACGTAGAATGGAGCCCGTTCAATAACCGCTATGAGTTCGCCCTGCTGGCGCCCGGCCAGGGGAACAACGCCTACTATGGGAACTGCCAGAAGCCCCCAAGCTACACGCAGGCTCTGGGCATTTTTTCCCAGGTCTGGGCCGGGCGCATCAAGGCGACCATCCGTCCCGTGACCCCCCACATGCCGGGGGGGATCGTCCCCGGGAAGTGAAAGGAGCCGCTGGATGAGCGACGCTCAGGAAAAGTCCGACCAGCGTCTCAAGGTCGCGATCGTCGTGGTGTGGGCCGTGGTCATGGCCATCCTGGTGGTGGTCGTGTTCCGGAAGAGCCGCCCGCAGTCAGTTCCGCTAGAATCGTTCAAACAACTGCACGTCGAGCATCCCAGCGTGGACGGGGTCGAGGTCGGCATGCCCGCCGATGCCGCCCCCGTCAAGGCCCTGGTGGCTTCGAGGCAGACCAGGACGGAGGCGAAGTCGCCCCCCAAGGACGCTCTGGTCGAGTTCAAGGATGGCACGTCCATCTATTACAATACCTATGGCGAGGTGGGGGGCATCGAGGGTCGCATCCTTAAAAACGGCCAGGTCGTCGTCGCCCAGATTGGTGAACCCCTGACCCAGGTGGAGCAGGAGCTGGGCAAGCCTCTCAAGGACATGAGCCGCGGCTCGCCTCGCAGCGTAGTCTATCTGCTGTCGCCCGGCATCTGCACACAGCTTTTCCTGGCCGACAACAACACCGTCTCCCGCCTCAACCTCTACCAGGTGAATCCCAAGCCCCGCACCCCTTGAGCCTCGACGAACTGGCGCTCTCCCTCTGGCAGCACGGCCCGCCAGCCGCCTCGGACCCATGCGTCTGCTGCCGCCAGGTGGGCTGCACGGCCTGCCTGGCGGAGGCGGAACGGCGCCTGTGCCAGGCGCAGGCCCGCATGACGGAGGCCCCCAACCTGCTGCGGGCCGCCCTGGCGGGCCTGGGGGCAGCATTGCTGGCCGCCGCCGGCTGGGTCTTTCTGTGCCTGCAGTGGCGGGTGGAGAGTGCCCTCTATGGGGTCCTCATGGCCTGGTTGATCGGACCGGCGGTGATGTGGGGAGCGGGCGGCAAGCGCGGCAGGGCCGTGCAGGCGGTGAGCCTGGCTTGCGCCGTGGGGGCCGTGGCGGGTGGGCTCGGGGGGCAGAACCTGGCCCTGTGGGCGCGATTGATCGCGACCGGAGCGGTGTCCTGGACGCCCTGGGGGCAGCGCCTGGTCGCATCGGCAGCGGGTCTGCCGACCTCCATCGCGGTGCGGGGGCTCCTCTTCTGGGGCCTGCTCGCCATGGCCGGGATATTGGCGTGGCGAATTCCGCAGGCTCCCGCCCGACCGAGGTCGAAACAGAACGTGGGATGGACTGGCTGAGAAAGAACCCTCGTGGCAAACCAACCGATACCACGGAGAAACGCAAGACCTATCGCATGGGTTGCAGCGTGCCGGTGGTGGTGCAACTGGACAACATGGCGTTGGAAGGCCGGGTCTTGAACCTCAGCACCACCGGCATGAAGCTACAGCTTGGCCAGCTTCCCAAGGTCGGCACCACCTATACCGCCTGGATTCGAGGCAAGACCCTGCCGGGCGGTCTGCCGCCTCGCGAACTGGGGGTCCAGGCCAAGTGCGTCTGGTCCCAGCGCAACAACCGCACGGCCACCTGTGAGGGCGGCCTCTTGTTCACTGACTTCTTCGGCAACCAGCTCTCGCAGGTTCTACAGTTCTTCGACAAGGAGCTGTCGGTGGCGTTGGACGACGGCTTGCAGAAGCGCAGCCACGTCCGGGCGGCCCGTCGTCTCAAGATCACCTATGCGACCACCGACGGACGGGTCTCGAACGCGGTCATCCGCAACCTGTGCGAACAGGGAGTGGCCATCTTGTCCCGCTATCGGATGGAACCGGGCGCCGAGCTGACGTTCAGTCTGGGCATGGATACCGACAAGCTCCGTGTCGGCGGGCACGTGGTGTGGTGTCGCAAGGTGGAAGGAGAAGACCTCAATGAGGTCGGCGCCCGCTTCGACACCGTCCCCGATGCCGATCGGGAGAAGCTCGGCATCTACGTCACCGCTATTCTTGCCGAGGTTGGATCGCAGGGATGACCCCTTCCCAAATCTGGTATAATGAGTCGCTAGACTCGCCCGGAGTGCTACATGGCTGTTGAGACACGTGGACAAGTAAGCCAGGACGTCGTCGTCCAACTGGCCGAGGAGCGGCTGGCGCCTCGCAAAGCGCCGGTCGGCATTGCCGTTCTGAAATGGCTCTTCCGGTCGGCTGCGGCGGCCTTCTTCAGTCTGCTGGTGATGCAGATTGTCTCGGTTGCGGCATCGGTGATGGGGCCTATCTTCTCCGTCACCTATCCGTGGCTCAAGGAGGTCATCGAGGCCGCTGGCAAGGCGTTCTCTGGCCCCTTGGGCCTGTCTCTGGTGTCACCTCTCAGTTGGCTGGCCATGTATCTGATGGTCATCCTGTACTCGGCGGTGGCGAGACCCCGTTTGCCCGGCAACGGGTGGGCGAAGGGCTTCATCTTCGGAGCGCTGGTGTGGGCTCTCGGCCTTTTCGGTAGCCTGGTCTCGTCGCTCTCGCATCACGGCAGCGGCAGCAAGTTCTATGTGACCGTGATGGTGGCCGCGCTGGGTTTCGTCTACGCCATCCTGTACGGGCTGGCCGTCGGTGGGGCCTACGAGTGGTCGGTGGAGATGTTCCGGGCGGGCGCCTTCAACGACTTCTTTCTCTCGCTGGTCAAGGCCATGCGGCTGGATCAGACGGAGTGGTTTTCCAAGCTGGCCAGGCCCCGCGAACTGTGGGCCTATTTCCAGGCCCGGCGCAGGCCGAACGGGTACGCCATGGTCACCATGGTCCGTCGCTTTGCCATCATGTGGAAGGCTTCCATCCCCGTCGGCCGCATCCTCAAGGTGCTGGCCGAACAGGAGACCGACGTGCCACTCCAGTCTGCGCTGACGGGCACGCTGGAGGCGCTGCAGAACGGCAAGAGCATCTCGGCCGCCCTGTCCATGTTCCCGAACACGTTCAACCCCCTGTTCGTGGGCATGTGCCGGGTCGGCGAGTCGACCGGCCGCATGGATGGCATGTTGCAGAAACTGGCCGATTACCTGGAGCGCGACTTTCGCCTCAAGAAGAAGGTCCAGGCGGCGCTGACCTATCCTGGCTTCGTGTTTGGCGTTGCCGTCATCGTGGCCTGGGGTATCTTCACGTACATCGTGCCGACGCTTCTCGCCACCATTTTGGAACTGGCGGGTCCGAGCGCCCAGTTGCCGCTGCCCACCCTCGTCTTGCGAGCTTTGGTGGACTTCACGCAGAATCCTCGGGTCCAGGTGTTCGCCGTGCTGGGCGTGCTCTGGATGACGGTATGGTTCAAGGAGTTCGTCAAGACCCCCACGGGCCGGCAGAAGTTTGACGAATTCCTCTGTAACATGTGGCTGGTCGGGCCGCTCAACCGCAAGGTCATCCTGACCCGCTTCTGCCTGGCCTTCGGAACGCTCATCGGCGCCGGCGTACCGGTCCTGATGTGCGTCGAGCTGCTGCTCGAAATCATCGACAACGAGTACTTCAAGAAGGCGTGCATCATCCCGCTCTACAAGGGCGTTCGGGCCGGCCAGAACCTGTCGGTCCTGGCCACCGAAATCGACTTCTTTCCCGATATGTTCTGCCGAATGATTGCGGTGGCGGAGGAGTCGGGCGAATTCGACGCCATGCTGTCCCGCCTCGGTAACTTCTACGATATCGAAGTGCAGTACGCCCTGGAGATGTTCCTCACCATGATCGAGCCCATCATGATCTTCGTCATGGGCATTATCGTCTGCTTCGTGCTGCTATCGGTCTTCCTACCGCTCTACCAGGTCGTCATGTCGATCCACTGACGCGGTCTGAAAAGTCATCCACAGGAGGAGGGCCTTGCCGCTGAAGAAAGCGGCGGCCAGCAGTGGAAAGCGGCCCTCGCCGCTGCACATGTGGATGAAGTCGCCGTAATGGCATGGGTAGATGACTTGCTCCAACAGCAGCACCCCCGCATAGGCGGCGCCCAGCTTCCAGTCGATTCCGACCACGGCCGGGGCGAGCGCCAGGAATCCCAGCACCAGGAGGAGGTACTGGGGGGTGAAGAGGCTGCTGAAGGCCAGAAAGAACAACATGCAGTCCAGGCACGGGAGGAGCAGCGCCGCGCTCCGCCGTTGGACGTGCCGCACCCACCGAAACAAGATGTAGCATGCAATGATGGCGTTGCAGCCGGTCTTGATGGCGGCGGGGGCGTTGAAGCCCAGCAACCCGTTCTCGTTGACCACCTGGAAGAACGAGTGTCGAAGCAGGCACCACGCTATCGCCAGAGCGGCTTCCGTGCTTTCCAAGGCTAACGGCTTGTGGGCGTGGTAGAGCAGGCTGTACAAGGTGTCACTGCGGCCCGCCAGAAAATAGATGCCGAGGATCAGCACCACGGATCGGGTGACCCCCATCAG
>DASYBA010000166.1:0-7531 GCA_036501005.1 Candidatus Xenobia bacterium
CGATCTCCACCAGCAGGCCCAGGCGGCCTTGCAGGGCGGCCATCCGGAGGTGGCCACGCACCTGTTTGCCACCCTGGTCGACCACGCCCGATCGGCCCACGACCGCGGCACGGAAGCGCAGGCCCAGGCCGGCTGGGGGCAAGCCGAGCTGGCCCTGGGCCATTCTACCCTGGCCCTGAAGCATTGGGAGCTGTCGGCCGACATGTACCACGCCCTGTCGGCGGGTGCGGCCGAAGCTGGCATCCTTGACCGCATGGCCCAGGCCGAGGAGACCGACGGCCACCTGAAAGCCGCCCTTTCCCTCTACGGCCGCGCGCTCCAACGGGCCCCCGCCGACCTCGCCCCCGACCTGCACCGGCACAGGGGCGAGCTGGAAGCCGACATGGGAGAGAGCGAGGCCAGCCTGCACGATCTGCAGGCCGCCGCGGCCGCCTACCGCCGGGCGGGAGACACCACCGCCCTGACCGACCTTTTGACCAGCATGGGTCGGTTGTATCGGGATCAAGGCGACACCGATGCGGCCCTCAAGGCCTTCGAGGAGGCGGCTCGCATCCAGCCGGATGCCCCGCACCAGGCGCTCCTCCAGTTGGAGTCTGCCCAGGCGCTCATGGCAGAGCACCAGTATGCCCTGGCGGCGACCCAATTGAATCGGGCGCGCACCGTACTGGCCAATACCGACGACCGGGCCCCGCTCGACATGGCGCAAGGCAACCTGGACGCCGCCCTGGGCAACGAGGAGGCCGCCCGCACCGACTACCAAGAAGCCGCTTCGCTATGGCACGGCCGCGATGCGGACAGTGAGGCCAGCGCTTGGTATCGGTTGGGCCTGTTGCGGGAGCGCACCCATCCCCGGGAGGCGCTCTCCCACTTCCAGAACGCGGTCGAGCTGTTGTCGCGGCACCGTTCCGCGCAGCTCATCCACGCCCTCCTTCCCTACAGTTGGTTGCAGGCGCAGCAAGGCGAGCTGGCTGAAGGCGTGCATAGTGCGACGACCGCTCAAGCCATGGCCGCCCAGCTTGACATGCCCGTGCTCGAGGAGCGGGCCACCGGGGCCCTGGCCATGCTGCAGGAGGCGCAGGGGTTCCGCACCGAGGCGCTGGTCAGTTACGAGACGGCTGCGGGGCTGGCCGATCAGTATTCGGATCTAGGCGCCTTGTGGCGCTGGCAGTGGGGCATCGGCCGCCTGGCCGAGGCGGGGGAGCATTCGGATGAGGCTTTGCGCTTCTATCGAATGGCCATGAAGACCGAGGAACGCGTGCCGCTGCGTTGCCCAGACGTCGCCGGCTCCTACCTCGAAGAACCGTCGGGTCCGTATCGTTCCGCCATACGATTGATGCTGCGGCAGGGAGGTCCGGCCGATGCGGCGCTGGCCTTGGCCGAGCGGAGCCGTCGGGTGGAGTGGCGCCAGTCGTTGGTCGGGGTTCCCTTCGCCGACGCCTGGCACGAACAGGGACAGACCGCTCAGCTCGAGCAGCAGCTTCTCACCCGCCTGCAGGCTCTGCAAGAGCGGCTGGTGAGCGCACCCGGCGGGTCGGCTCGACGGCGGGCGGCCGCCCTGGCCCAGGCCGTGGAGAGCGAGGTGCACAATCGGGCGGCCCTGCGCTCGGCCAGCCCTCGTCTGGCGGCGTTGCTGGAGACCGAGCCCGCGGCGCCGGTGGTCCCGCCCGACACGGTGTTGGTCGAATTTTGTGAGCTGTCCAACGGGCTGGCCGTGTTTACCGTCGACCGCCAGGGAGTGCACGTGAACGTCCCCCTGATGCCGCGCCGTGAGCTCGCCGATCGGGTGCGTCAGGTGAGCCAGAGCCTGGCTGGAACCACGCCCGACTGGGCGGCGGCCGGGGCCCTCTACGCCCGGCTTTTCGGCGACGCTGCGCTGCCCCGTCACGTCGTGATTGTGCCCAGCGAGGGGCTCTGCAGGGTCCCGTTTGCCGCCCTGCCTGCCGACCCGACCCAGGTGCCGCAGAGCTGTCTGGGCCTCACTCACGAGGTCACCGTCGCGCCCGTGGCCCCGACTCGGGCGCTGACGCCTGTCCAGCCTCGACCCCGCCTGGTCGATCCGTCCACCTGGTCGGCGTTGTCCCGGGCCGGCGCCGTGGGCGTGCTGCAACTTAGCCATCCCCTCGCCCTGGCATGGGACGCCCCCTGGTCCAGCACCATTTCCTTGACCGATGGAAGCCGCACCGCGCTGGAGTTGATGGGCCTTTCCTCCCAGCCTTCTCTGTGGGTGCTGAGCGGCCAGAACTTCCAACACGACGGGTCCGCCCCGGCCTGGATGACCCTTTCCCGAGGCTTCCTCGATCAAGACCAGTCCCGCTTGATGTGGTCTCTGTGGCCCGGTGACCCGGCGCTTCTGGGCCAGTTCTATCAACGGCTCGAGGCCGGGGCCCCGCTGGGAGAGGCGCTCATGGAGGCCCGCAAAGCATTGGCGGCCGAGGATCCTGCCCCTCGTCGGTGGGCCTGGCTGGAGGCGTTCTAAAACCGGGGGGGAATCATTCATGGTCTATGCCTACGGTGACGGAACCCCCACCCACCATCACCACCCCGATCATCACCGAACGAGTCGAGGTGCGCACGGAGACCAACCGTCCGTGGAAGGTCATCCTGTACAATGACGACTGGCACGCCTTTCCGGAGGTCGTGATGCAGGTCCAGCGGGCCACCGGCTGCTCCTTGGAGATGGCCGAGTGGATCACGCACGAAGCGCATACCCGGGGCCGCGCGGTCGCCTACGAGGGCACCCAGGAAGACTGCAACAAGGTCGCCTCGGTGCTCCGCCAGATTCGCCTGCAGGTGGATGTCGAACAGACCTAGAGCTGCTTGAACCAGTTCGATACGCGCTTGTAGATGACGAAAGTGATGACCCCGTTCAGAGCGCACCGCACGATATTGAACGGGATGATGGCTTGAACGACAAACGTCGTCAGGTGATCCGGCACGGGCAGTCCCATGAAGCGGAAGAAGGGCGCCAGGACGAGCAGGTTGGCCAGGGCCATGGTCGACACGCTGTACAGGCCGCCCAGGGTCAGCGCCAGCACGGCTCGCACTCGGGTCTTGCGGGCCCAGTAGAACGTCGCGGCCGGCCACACCAGAGAGACGACCGCCAGCAAGTTCATGGGCACGCCCACAAACTCCCACGGGCTGGCATGGGCGAACAGGTACGCCAGGTCCTTGAGGACGGCGATGGCCAGCCCTTCGGCGGGACCCAGGGCAAACCCGCCGATCAGCACCACGACGTCACTGGGATCGTACTTCAGGAAGGGAGCGGCGGGCAGGAGGGGCACCTGGACGTTCATCACCACCACGGCGAGTGCCGCCAGCATGCTGACCCGGGTGAGCCTCTGCACAGCCCACGTGGGCCGCTCTTTGGTTGCCGATATCGCCGAGGAGGTCGAGGTTATCATGTTACCGCTGTCTATTATACACAAGCCATCAAGCCGGGAACACCCCACGGTTATGCAGGGTAGAGACAATTCCAGGAGGATGACATGTTGACGTTGATTCTATGCGCCCAGTGCGGAGCCGACAATCGGGTAGATGAAGCCCGAGCGGAGCAGGCCGACCCGGTGTGCGGCCGTTGCCACCAACCGTTGGATGTGAAAGCGACCGGCCACCCCATCGTCTCGACCGACCCCAGCTTCGAGGACGACGTGCTGCGGTCCGGCGTCCCCACGCTGGTCGACTTCTGGGCCGAGTGGTGCGGCCCTTGCAAGGCCTTCGAGCCGACGCTCAAGGAGTTTGCCCGGCACATGGCGGGCAAGGTTCGGATCGTAAAGGTGAACGTCGACTCGGCCCGGGCCACCGCGGCACGGTACGGCATCCAGAGCATTCCCACCCTGGTGCTGTTCCGCGGCGGCAGCGAGGCGGGCCGCATCTCGGGAGCGGTGCCGCTCGAGCAGTTGAAGCGCTTCGTGTCGCAGAAGGGCGTGCTAGTATAGACCCGGCTCTTCCGGCTGGATCGGGCCCTCGACGTGGCCCGAGTCGTACTGGTCCAGCAGTTGGCCTAGACTGGTCACCGACGCCTGCAGGCGCTGGGTGACGCCTTCTGCCGTCTCGTCCGGCTGGCGGACGACCGCGGGGCCGACGGCTACCCAGACGTCTCCGCGCCGGGGCAGGCTCTTGTCCTTGGGCAGGATCCGCTGCAAGCCTCGCAGGTGGACCGGCACGATGGGCCGCTGTGTTGCCACCGCCATGCGTCCGGCCCCGAGCTTGAAGCTGCTCATCTCCCCTGACGCGGAGCGAGTGCCCTCCGGAAAGATGAGCACGGACCAGCCGTCCTCGAGAAGCTGGATGCAATGCTTCAGTCCCAGGCCGCCCTTGCGAGGGAAGGGGATGGCTCCGTACGCCACTCCGGGCAGAATGCCCTTGGTCTTGTTCTTGAACCAGTGATCGGCGGCGGCCGCCGTCGCCATCTTGTTGCGAATGGTCTTGGGCAGGGTCTCGAAGACGACGGGCGTATCGAAATGGCTGGTGTGGTTGGCGGCCACGATGATGGGGCCTTGCAGGCCCTTGAAGTTCTCCCGTCCCAGGATGTGCAGCTTGCAGAAGAGCCGCAGCACCGGCTTGAGCACGCCTTCGCGCAACGGGCCTCGCAACAGCCGGGCAGTGGTTTTCAACTGCCAGTCCTGCGGATGCTCTTCTCCCGTGGCCCCCTCGTGGGGCTCTTCGTCGTCGTGGTCGGGGCGGGGAATGCCCAGGTCGATGTCGAGTTCGTCTTCTGAAAAGTCGAAATCGAGGTCTTTGGTCTGCGGACGAGGACGCGCCATGGGAGATTATTCTACGACCGAGGGGTCAGTATCTTGCCAGTTTGAGGGCGGCCTCGAGAACATCTGCCTCCTGGGGCAGGATGGCGTCTTCCAGCGGCGGGCTGTAGGCGACGAAGGTGTCCATGGCGGCCACTCGGCGCACGGGAGCGTCCAGGTACTCGAACAGCTCGTCGGAAATGCGGGCGGCAATCTCCGCGCCGTATCCGAACGACCGGCAATCTTCGTAGACCATGAGGGCCCGGCTGGTCTTCTTGACCGACGCTACGATGGTGTCCCAATCGTAGGGGGCCAGCGTGCGGAGATCGATGACCTCGGCGTGGATGCCGTGCTTCTCTTCCAACGCCCGGGCCGCCGACATGCTGCGGAAGACCAGGGCCCCGTAGGTGATGATGGTGAGGTCGGTGCCGGGGCGGGGAATGGCCGCCTGCCCGAAGGGAATGCAATAGTCTGGCCCCGGGTAGACCCCTTTGTTGTGGGTCTGCCGATAGAGGTGCTTGTGCTCCAGGAAGAGCACGGGATCGTCGCACCGGATGGCGGTGCGGAGCAGGCCGTTGGCATCCTGGGCGTTGCTGGGAAAAACGACCCGCAGACCGGGGATGTGCGTGAACGTCACCTCGCCCGACTGGCTGTGGTACACCGCGCCTCCGGCCAGGTAACCGCCGATGGGAATGCGCACCACCAGCGGGCACTTGAAGTGGTTGAACGAACGCCAGCGCAGGTTCGCCATCTCGTTGCGAATCTGCATCATGGCCGGCCACACGTAGTCGAAGAACTGCACCTCGACGACGGGCTTCATGCCGCGGGTCGCCATGCCGATGGCTCGCCCGACGATGTTGGCTTCAGCCAACGGACTGTTGAACACCCGCTGCTTTCCATAGGCTCGCTGCAGGCCGTAGGTCACTTTGAACACGCCGCCCTTGCCCTTGATCTCGGCGAGGTACTCTTCCCGGCTGCAGTCGGCGACGTCTTCGCCGAAGACCACGATGCGGGGGTCCCGGGCCATCTCGTCTTTCATGCAGGCGTTGAGCAGGTCGACCATGGTCTTGGGGTCGCCTTCGGGGACGACTGGCGTGGCGAACTGTTTCGAGGTGGGGTCTACGTCAGGCGAATAGACGTACCACGAAGCGCTCTCCACCGGCGGCTTGCGGGCCGCCTCGGCTTCGGTCGCGGCGGCGTCGACCTGGGCGTCGAGCTCCTGCTGCAGGCTTTCCAGCTCGCTGGCCGTCAGGATGCCCTCCTCGACCAGGAAGGTGCCAAAGCTGGCGATGGGATCGCGGCGCCCCTCCTCCTCGCGGAGCGAGGGCGGCTTGTACATGCTCTCGTCATCCGACAGCGAGTGGGAGTAGGGCCGGATGACGCTGGCATGCACCAGGGCGGGCCCCCGCGTCGAGCGGATGTGGGCCACGGCTTCCTGCATGACCTGGAAGCTGGCGACGGCGTCGGTGCCGTCCACCCGATACATCTGCAGGTTGGGAAACCCGGAGACCAGCTTGGAGATGTCGCCGCCGGCCGTCTGCACTTCGACCGGGACGGAGATGGCGAAGCCGTTGTCTTCGACCAGGTAGAGCACCGGTAATTTCTCGTTGCACGCGGTGTTGAGCGATTCCCAGAACTCGCCTTCGCTGGTGGCGCCGTCGCCAGTGGAGACGTAGACGACCTCGTCGTTCTCAAAGCGGGCGGACTGCTGGAGGGCGGCCAGCAGCCGGCCCCCTTCGGCGCAGCCGACAGCCTGCAGGAACTGGGTGCCGGTCGGGGAGGACTGCGACACGATGTTGAGCTGCTCATGCCCCCAGTGCGAGGGCATCTGGCGGCCGCCGGAGTTGGGGTCGTCCAGGCCACCGACCGCCTCGAGGAGCATCTCGGTGGGGGTCATGCCGACCGCGAGACAGAGGGCGCGGTCTCGATAGTAGGGGTAGAACCAGTCGTGGCCGCCCTTCAACACCAGGCCGGCGGCGGTCAGGATGGCCTCGTGGCCGGCCCCGCTGATCTGGAAGTAGATCTTGTTCTGCCGCTTCATCTGGATCTCTTTGTCGTCCAGCCGGCGGGAGAGCGCCATGAGGCGGTACATCTGCACGAGAATTTCTTTGGGCAGATCGGTGCGGGAGGCTTTCTGTTTCGATGTCTTGGTGGCCATGCGCGCCTTCTTCGTGCTCCCCGCATCCTCTCCTGTGGCGGAGGCGGCTCCTCACCATTGCTCACCTGACACCGGGAATTCCGGCATGCAGGCTGCCCCGGGGTCGCCGTGTCGCTATCGCCACTGGCTGGTGATTTCGTGTGTTTATCACCACTGTCTGGTGATTGTATCGGACTCGGGCCGATTCTGAACCCCAACAGGGCGGGCGCGCTCCTGTCTGCAATGGTGTATCGGAACTGCCAGTGCCTCCTGTCGTCAAGATGGCCACACCATGACAGGACGGTCACCCGGATATACGGGGCGGGGATTCGCAGTTTGTGTACAATGATCGCTGGCGGATGTGCCCAGGGGCACGGTGAAGCAGCCGAGGGTCGGGTACAATCAACATGAGGTGTTGAGACTCAGCCCATCAGCCCACGCAGGCGTCCGTCGGGGGTCCATAAGAAGCTTCTAATGCCCCCCTGGGCCCCTTTGCGCTGTTTTAATGTTAAGTTGAAGGTAATGTCAATGCGGGAGATGAGTACGGATGAGTGACCCCAAGGCGCGCCTCCTGGTGGTGGACGACGAGGCCAAAGTGGTGGCGTTCTTGCGGCAGGCGCTGGAGGAAGAAGGGCACCAGGTCGACATCGCCAAC
>DASYBA010000167.1:0-4303 GCA_036501005.1 Candidatus Xenobia bacterium
CTGAAAGACCATGGCGATGTCGCGATCTTTGGGGGAAAGATCGTTCACGAGAGTGTCTCCAATGAAAATCTTGCCACTGCTGATGTCTTCCAGGCCGGCCACCATGCGCAAGGTCGTCGTCTTGCCGCACCCCGAGGCCCCTACCAGCACCAGGAACTCTCCGTCCCGAATGTCGATATTGACCCCCTTGACCACATGCACGTCAGCCTTCTTGCTGGCCGGCTTCCAGACCTCGTACCATGCCTTCGGCAGGGGGACGGTGCCATGGTAGATCTTGTTGATGTCTTCGATCAGGACACGGGCCAAAGGCAGTCTCCCAAAAAATTTTCCCGTACTTCGCCCAGGCCCGGACTTAACCTTTTAGCGGTTCCGGAGCTTGTCCAGGTCGGGCATCTCGGCCACCCGGATGGCCATGCTGTGCACCGTGCCCTCTCGCACGTAGTCCAGATCCTGCTTCGTGCCCACCCCTTGAGAACGCACCAGGCCCTGGAACTCGGCCGGGGTCTGGAACTTGTGCCCGGCAAAGCGGATGATGACGTCGCCGCGCTTCAGGCCCGCCGTCTCGGCAGGACTGCCCGGGACAACCCCCATGACGAGGACGCCCGAAGTGGACGACAGGTGCAAGGCGCGCATGGTCTCTTCGCTCACGTCCTGCATGGTAATGCCAATGAAGGGGCGGATCACGTGCCCGTGGGCGATGAGCTGATCCATCGTCTGATGCGCGGCGTTGATGGGAATGGCAAAGCCGATACCCTGGGCGTACGGCAGGATGGCCGTGTTGATGCCCACCACCCGCCCGTGCAGGTCGCACAAGGGGCCGCCCGAGTTGCCGGGGTTGATGGCGGCATCGGTCTGCAGCAGGTCGCGGTACTCCTTGAACTCATCCGGCAGCGTGCGGCCCCGACCGGAGATGACCCCGGCCGTGACGGTGTGCTCGAACTGGTATGGATTGCCCACCGCGATGACCCATTCGCCGATCTGCATCGAGTCCGAGTCACCCAATTGGGCCACCGGCAACCCGTGCTCGTCGATTTTCACAATGGCGACGTCGGTCAGCTCGTCAGCCCCGACGACGCGCCCCTGGTAATGCCGATGGTTGGTCAGCGTCACCTTGATGCTGGTGGCCCCGTGAATGACGTGCTCGTTGGTCAGGATGTAGCCGTCAGAGCTGACCAGGACCCCCGAGCCCACGCCATTCTGGATGTCTGGACCGTCGCCGTGGGGAGCGGGCTCGAAGAAATGCCGCAGAGGGTCGGTGTGGGAAGTGGCCGCAATCCTTGGCTGGACCGTCTCGGTATCGATGTTGACGACGGTCGGCCCGACAATCGCGGCGGCCTGCTCGATAGCCGTAGTGCCGACCGGAGCGGCGGCCCCGCCGTGGTCGGTCGCGGGCTGAGCGAGCCGCAACCACATGAACGTCATGGTACTGCCCAGGAGGCTGGAGATGACAGCGGTGGCAAGCAGCGTTCCCAGGGGGGCCCGTGAGTCTGGCATATCGGGGGCTACCATTCCTGGCCGGACAGCAGGTTCCCTTGGCGAACGCAAGCAGGCCCGGGGGCAGATACAGACGGGCAGCCGCACAACTGCATGGCTCGCAGAAGCTCTTGCTGCAGGAGGTCCAGCACACGCACCACGCCCGCTTCGCCATCCACCCCCAGGCCCCACAGGACGGGGCGGCCGATCAGCACGGCGCGGGCCCCCAACGACAGGGCCTTGAGGAGGTCTGTACCCCGCCGGAGGCCGCCATCGACATACACCTCCGTGGGCCCGGCGGCCGCGACCACCTCTTGCAGGACGTCTGCCGTCGCCTGGCCTTGATCGAGCTGCCGACCGCCGTGATTCGATACGACCAGCGCTGCCGCGCCTGCCTCCCGGGCCCGCCGAGCATCCTCACCACACATGATGCCTTTGAGCACGATGGGCAGCCTGGTGATGCTCCGGAGCCAGTCGATGGCCGTCCAGTCCAGTGAAGGATCGAAGAGCGTATTGATGTAGTGGTTCAGGCCCGACTCGTCCTTGAGCCCAGGCATGTCGGCCAGTAGCGCCTGGGAGAAATTCGCCATGCGCATGCCCGATGGCAGCGAGAATCGATTCCGGCGGTCCCGCTCTCGTCCCCCCGGGACCGGGGCGTCGACCGTCACCACCAAGGCCTGGTATCCTGCTGCTTCGGCCCTGCGCACCAGATCTTCCGATACGGCTCGCTCCCGATAGACGTACAACTGGAACCAGAGCGGGGCGCTCGCAGCGTCGGCGATGTCTTCCAGCGTGTGGGTCGAAAGCGAGCTGACCGTCATGATCGTCTGCATCCGGCCGGCCGCACGAGCCGTCGCCAGTTCGCCTTCCGCACAAGCCAGGCACTGGAAGGCCATGGGCGCCACGACGAGGGGAGATGCGACCGCCTGGCCCAGGAGACGGGTATCGAGAGCGACCTTTGAGACGTCGACGAGGACCCGCTGCACCAGCCGCCAACGGCTCCAGGCCAGGCGGTTGGCGTGCAAGGTCACCTCGTCTTCGGCGCCACCCTGATAGTAGTCGAACACCATGGGGTCCAGGCAGGCTCGGGCGGCGACCTCGTACTCGGCCAGGTTGACGGGTTCCATTGGGCAAGCTCGATACGGTGAGCTACCCGCCCATCCTGCATGGAGCATGCTGCTGTCCCATGCGTGAAACAAGGGCAGGACGAGACAGAAGACTATTTATTTCGATCGTCCTGACCGCAAGGCAGCCCAGATGCAGATCGACCTGTGCATGGAGTGTCACGGTCACAGGCGGGAGCGCTACCAATAGAGACGCAATTGACGTCCACATGGAGTGGGGCGAAGCTGACGCTTCCCACGACGCTGCAGCAAAACATCTGTCGGACGTTCATGGTCCATATCCGCATGCTATCACCCCTGACTGGTGATTTCTCCGTTTTATCACCCCCTGCTAGTGATTTTCGCCAGACCAGAAATCCTCTCTTGACAAGCACGGGTCGCCTCGTTATCATCGTCAAGCCGCAGAGAGCAGGTTGCTGCATGCACCAATGGCCTTCGGGCCGCCTGCCGAGGCTAAGCACGTCACGGTTCCTCCCAGAACCCCCCATGCTTTCCGCGCGGTGGAGGGCTTTTTTATTTTCAGCCCTCCAACACCGAAAGGAGGGTATCGATTTGAAAACTGCTACCAAGCAGCTCACCAGCCGCAAGGTTGCCCAGGCACGCAAAGCGGAATCCCTCGACAAGATCCGATCCGAGTTTGGCAAGGCGAAGATGGCCATCGTCACCGACTATCGCGGCGACGGCAAGGGCCTCAACGTCAAGGACACCACCACCCTGCGGCGCAAGCTGCGGGAGGCGAAAGCCGAGTTGGTCGTGGTAAAGAACAGCCTGGCCCGCAAAGTGGTCCAGGAGATGGGCATCAAGGGGCTGGACCAGCACTTCAACCACCCCACTGCCATCGTGTTCGCCTACCAGGACCCTGTGGTCGCCACCAAAGCGCTGGTCGACTTTGTCAAGGAGAACAAGAAAACCGCGAAGGACAAGGATGCCCAGGGGCTGCCGGTCATCAAGGCTGGCTACCTCGACGGCGAGGTCCTCGACGTCCAGAAGATCCAGGTTCTGGCCAATCTCCCCTCACGGGAAGAGATCTACGGCAAGCTCCTCGGTCTGCTCGTCGCTCCGACCCAGAACCTGCTCGGCCTGCTCAACGAGCCCAGCCGGCGCCTGGTCACGGTGCTCGATCAATATTCGAAAAAGGAAGAAGCCGCGGCTGGATAAGCCCGGCGTGGAGGAAATCACATGGCAACCATGACGAAAGATCAACTGGTAGAGGCCATCTCGAGCCTCAGTCTGCTGGAAGCTGCTGAGCTGTCCAAGGCCCTGGAAGAGAAGCTGGGCGTTACCGCCAGCGCTCCCATGATGGCCATGCCGGCTGGCGGCGGTGGCGGTGGCGCCGCGGCGGCTGCCCCCGCCGAAGAGAAGACCACCTGGGATGTCGAGTTGACCTCGGTCAACGCCGACGCCAACAAGGTGCAGGTCATCAAGGTCGTCCGCGAGTTCTCCACCCTGGGCCTCAAGGAAGCCAAGGAGCTGGTCGACTCCGCCCCCAAGATCGTGAAGGAAGGCGCCTCCAAGGACGAGGGCGAGAAGATGAAGGCGAAGTTCGCCGAAGTCGGCGCCAAGATCACCCTGAAGTAGTTTCCCTCCCCCGAAAGGCCTCCACCAGGGGGCCTTTTTCAATTTGACGGAAAACCTGCCCTGGGGTAGGATGCAGATATGAAGCCCGGGGAGGTCCTGGAAAACCGATACGAAGTGGAGAGCACCCT
>DASYBA010000168.1:0-17565 GCA_036501005.1 Candidatus Xenobia bacterium
CGCCCATGTGGATGGTCTACTTCGTGGTGCAGAACTATGACGAATCGGAAAAGAAGGCCAAGGAGCTGGGGGCTCGCATTATCATGGGCCCGCACGAGGTGCCCGGCGTGGGCAAGTTCGCTATTGTCAAGGACCCGCAAGGGGCCTACATGTCGATCATGCAGATGGCGAGCAAGCCATAGCCCGGCGGCGCGCCAGGAAGGGCCCCGAGAACTCGGGGCCTTTTTTATTGCCAGCCTGACCGGACGCTAGGCCGCCCCCCGGAACTGGGTATCATCAAGGCAACGGCATATTGCGGAGGTGTATTGCATGCCCCATGTCATTGTTGCCTTGTTCAAGGCAGAAGAAGAGGCCCGAGAGGCCATGGAAACCCTGTTTCATATTGGCGTCGGCGACCGCGACCTGGCGTGCCTGGTGGCTGGACCGGCCGTAGCGACCTGGGGGTCCCGGGCGCTGTTGGCCGTCAAGGTCGATCCCAGCCGGGCGGAAAGAGAACTCGTGGAGGAGGTCCTGCTGGACCACGACGGACGGTTCGTGCCTCGCTGCCGGGAGTCGCCGGAAGCCATGAAGCTCATCCAGCAACTGCCCGGAGCGCACGACGCGTTCAAACCGCCGGAAGCGGTGCTGCCGCCTGTACTGGTGGCGGCCATGGAGGAGAATCGGGCCGAGCAGCCCGACGTGGAGCCGCGCACCAGCCGTCTCCCCTTCGGCTATCGGATCTCAGGATAACTAGAGACCTGAGCCCACGGGTCTCTCGGCCAGCATGTGAGCGATGTGTGCCGCCAGGCGCGAGGCGGAGTCGGGCACCACTTTGTGATACAGCGAAGGTTCGGTGACTTCCGCCTCCGACAGCAGCCACTCGCCTTTCGACCCCTGCACGAAGTCGATACGGGCATAGAGAAGCGGCTTGCCGATGGCTTGCAAGACCCGATCGGCGTCGGCCAGCTCCAACTCGGTGGGTTCGACCTGGGTATAGGTGCCCCCGTGTTCGATCTGCACCCGAAACTCGCCAGGGCAGGCCCGCTTGCGCACCGCGTGCGAAAACGACAAGCCGAAGTAGACCATGGAGAGCTCCCCCTCCGCGGCGACGCGGTCCAGGAACGGCTGCACCAGCATGGCCCGTGGAGCGGGTGGAGGAACGTCGGAGGCTGCCGACAGGACCGTCATGTGGCGCCCGCCGGCAGCAACGGCCGGTTTCAACATCAGCCGCTCCGCCTGCCACGTCTGGCGCAACCAATCGAACGGCAAGGTGGCTCCGGGTTCCAGAGCCACGGTGGGGACGATGGGGACGCCCCGCCGGGCCAGATCCAAGAGATAGCGCTTGTCGGTGTTCCAACGCAGCACTTCGGGGGGATTCCACAGGCGGGTCGATGCGGCGGCACGCTCGGCCCACGCCACGTAGGCTTCCCGCTGGGTCTCGTAGTCCCACGTTGAACGCACGACACAGACCTGGTAGGCGCTCCAGTCGACGCCGGGGTCGGACCAGGTGACGGGGGTCGCGGACCAGCCCCGTTCCTGTAGCGCGGGAATCAGGAGACGGCTGTCCGGATCCAGCTCCGGCCAGAGCGGGCAGGTGACCAGGCCGACATCCATCACCGACGTGTGGCCGCTTTCATGCTACGCACGAAGCCCTCGATCGAGCCCGGGTCCCGAGCGACCCGATCCACCACGGCCGAGCCACTGATGGCGCCGGCGGCGCCGCCCTGCAGCGCGGCCTGCACGTGCTCGGGTTGGGAAATGCCAAAACCCACCAGACAACGGGGTCCGCCCAAGGCCGTGAGCCGCTGGATGGCCTGGGATGGAGGGGCTGCGGCCGTTTCCGTCCCCGTGACGCCGCTCCGGCCCTGGACATAGATGTAGGCGGAAGAGAGCCTGGCGACCTGCTCCAGGGTCGCAGCCGAGGCGTTGGGGGGCGCGATGAGAACGGGGGCCACAGCGTGTCGGTGGGCGGCCTCCACGAACGGTTGCGCCTCCATGACGGGCACGTCGGCGACCACCACGGAATCGACCCCCGCCTCGGCGGCTTGCGAGTAGAAATAGTCGATGCCTCGCGTGAAGACCAGGTTGGCGTAGACCAGGAGCCCGATGGGAAGGTCGGGATGGGCCGCTCGAAGACCCGCGATCAGCTTCCAGCAGTCCGCGGGCCGGACGCCGGCGGACAAGGCCCGTACGTCCCCGGCCTGGACGGTAGGGCCGTCGGCGATGGGGTCGGAAAACGGGATGCCGAGTTCGACGGCGTCGGCACCGCCCGCCACGACGGCTTCGAGCAGGCGGCGAGAGGTCTCGACGTCGGGGTCGCCCAGCACCAGGAAGGGCACGAACGCGCCCTCGTGGCGGGCTTCCAGGGCCTTGAACATGGCTTCGTATCTCATGCCAGGTTGAGCAGCCCCCGGACCTGATCGACGTCCTTGTCGCCCCGTCCCGACAGGTTGACCACCAGGATGCGCGGCTCGGTCGCCTGGCGGGCCAGTTGGAGGGCATAGGCCACGGCGTGGGCGGACTCCAGAGCGGGCACGATCCCCTCGTGGCGAGACAGAGCCTGGAAGGCCTGCAGCGCGTCCTCATCCGATACGCCGACGTAGCGGGCGCGGCCGGTTTCTTTAAGCCAGGCGTGCTCGGGGCCGACCCCTGGGTAATCGAGGCCGGCCGCCAGGGAGTGGGTGTCGAGGACCTGGCCGTCCTCATCCTGCAGCACCGCAGTATGGGCGCCGTGCAGGATGCCGGGGCGGCCGAACTGCAAGGTGGCGCCGTGCTGTCCCGGGGCGGTGCCTCGGCCCAGCGGCTCGACGCCGATCAGTTCGACAGAGACGTCGTCGATGAAGTCGTAGAACATGCCCATGGCGTTCGACCCCCCGCCGACACAGGCCAGCACCGCATCGGGCAAGCGTTGCTCGGCCCCCAGCACCTGGCGCTTGGTCTCCTCGCCGATGATCTTCTGGAAGTCTCGCACCATGGTGGGAAAGGGGTGGGGACCGGCGACCGTGCCCAGCATGTAGTGGGTGGTCTCATACGAAGCCGCCCAGTCGCGGAGGGCTTCGTTGATGGCGTCCTTGAGGGTGCGCGAACCCGTTTCCACCGCCACGACCTCAGCCCCCATGAGGCGCATGCGAAAGACGTTGAGCTGCTGACGCGCCACGTCCACGGCGCCCATGTAGACGCGGGTATCGAAGCCGAACAAAGCCCCCACCATGGCGACGGCCACCCCATGCTGGCCGGCGCCCGTCTCGGCGATGATGCGGCGCTTGCCCATGCGACGGGCCAGCAGGCCCTGGCCCAGCACCTGGTTGGTCTTGTGGGCCCCGCCGTGCACGAGGTCTTCCCGCTTGAGATAAATGCGGGCCTGGGTATCTCGGGCCAGGTTACGGCACCGGTACAGGGGGGTGGGGCGCCCGGCATAGTGCTGGAGCAGGTCTTCCAGGTCCCGTTCGAAGTCGGAATCGGACTTGGAAGCCAGGAAGGCGGCTTCCAGGGCTTCCAGGGCGGGAACCAGGATCTCCGGCACGTAGGTGCCGCCGAAGGGGCCAAACCGTCCTTTTGTCTTCAAGGGGTGCTTGAGTTCGGCCAGGACGGGGCAAATCCCGCCAGGGCGAGAGGACTCGGCCGGCGGGTGGCCAACTTTGTACCAGGAGAGACACAGAACAAGGAGCAGGTTGACATGTTCAGGAGACGAGGAGATCGGCGGGGGTACGTCGAGGTGGGCCAGGTGTTTGGCTGGATCATCTTCCTGGCCATCGCGGGCGCGGCCATCTACTACGGCAAGCTTCTGTACGATCAGTATGAGGACGGCTGGGCGAAGGGCCACAAGGAAGGCGTGGCCTACTCCCATTCTCCCCTCGGGTTCATGCACGGACAGAATTTCGAGACGCACCTGACGGAGTATCTGCATCACAATCGTGATCCGTTTCCCAACATTACCCTCAAGGACAAGGCGTACAACCAGGGCTGGGACGACGGGTTTCACACGATTGTCGACAAGATCCTGAGATAGCCAGTCTTCGAGGGCTCCGCCCCCACCCGCTTCGCTGGGGGCCCCCCCGGCTCACGTCTGTAGTGACGACAAACCAGCATCAGCCCGTTCTGTCGTGCCCTCGCTGCTGGGAGTTACTGCCGGGAGCCTGGGCCTGATGTTCTGGGCCCGGGCGCTCATGTTCGATACCGGCAGGTTCTGGTACACTGGAACGCGTGAAGTCTCGTGGATACGTGGAGGTCGGCCAGGTCTTCGGCTGGATCGTCTTTCTGTCGATTGCTGCCGCCGTCATTTACTATGGCAGTGAGCTACACGACTCGTATCACGGCGGGTGGACGAAGGGGCACGCGGAGGGCTTGGCCTACGCGGCGTCACCCGACGGGCATCTGCACGGGCAGAACTTCGAACGACATCTGATGGAGTATCTGCATGCGCATCGGGATCCGTTCCCCAACGTGACGCTGAAAGACAAGGCGTACAACCAGGGGTGGGACGACGGCTTCCACGATATCGCCGACAAGATCTTGAGGTAGCGCAGTGCTGAAGGGGCGCTCGACCTTGTGTTATAATGGAGCCATGCCGCCCAAGCTATATATGAGCAAGATTCCCGCTGGCGACCCATATCCGTTCGCGGATCTGGCGATCCTTCTCATATATCGAACGGAGCACCGGAGTGCACCGTAGGAATTACCCCGCCTGGCAGGTCTGCCTGCTGGCGGGCGCGTTCTGGCTGACCGCCTGCGCCATGTACTTTGGCCAAGCGTACTCGAAGGGGTTCAATGATGGACAGGCTGCCGGCGCCCGGTTTGGGCGAACCCCAATAGGGTTCATCCACGGGCAAAACTTTCAGCAGCAGGTGCAGATGTTTCTGCAAAAGGAGGTTCACAGGGACCAGTTTCCGGATCGCACGTTGCGAGACAAGGCCTACAACCGTGGCTGGGACGATGCGTGGCACAAGGTCGTTGGCCGCATCCTGCGATAGGCGGGCCGCACCGGGATTGGTGCGCAGAGCGTTTTCCCTAGCCAGTAGGGAGCTTTTCGGCGCGTGGAAGGTTCCTTCGCTGAATCCGTTGCCGCCATGGGTCAGGGGTTCCGTACCTCCACCGACCACATGCTGGAGGCAGTCGGGAAGGTCATCGAGGGGATGGAGTTGCTCCGCCACGACCTCGAGCAGCCTCAAAGAGCGAAACCCCTGCATCATAGACTGTAACGCATAGGGACCGTTACATGAGGGGGTTGTAACGTTCCTGGTACGTTACACGCCTTGGCGACCCGCGTATCGGACGCGCAGTACCTAACCGCGTAGGCTGGCAAAAAATGCTGACAACTTCTCGGGGTCTTTGATACCTGGGGCCGACTCCACGCCGGAGTTGACGTCCAGGGCCCAGACGTCGCACGCGTCTGCCTGGCTGGCCATTGCGGGGGTCAGGCCGCCGCTCACCACCACCCGATCCCGATACGCACACCTCGATAGCAGGCCCCAGTCCCACGTGGCGCCGGTTCCACCGGGAACTCCCGGTTTGTACGTATCGAGCAGAAGTTTGTCCGCCCCGGCAGGGACTTCCAGCGGCAAGCTGTCCCTTACCCGATACGCCTGCCAGATCTCGCAGTCCACATGTTCTCGCAAGGCCGAACGGTATGCGTCATCTTCCGACCCGTGCAGTTGCACCGCCGAGAGCCCCAGTTCCCCTACCGCCCGCACCACCTCCGAGATCGCCGCATCGACGAAGACCCCCACCCATGACAGTTCATCGGTGCGCACCCGCCGGGCCTCCTCCAGCGTGACCCGTCGCGGGCTGCCCGGCGCCATGATCAGCCCCCCCCACGTCGCCCAGCTCGCCCACGCCGCCTCGGCGTCTACTCGCCGGCGCAGCCCGCACACTTTGACCTCCCCGAAGATGAGCCGGCGGACCGCCAGGTCCAGGCGGGGCGACTTCATCATCGCGCTCCCCACCAGGAACCCATCGAACCCCATGCTACGCAGCTTTCGCACCTGGGCATGCTTGGACAATCCCGATTCGCTGATCCGACACGCCGCAAAACCCGCTGAACTCACCAGCCGTTCCGATACGGAGACGTCGACTTCCAGCGTCTTCAGATTGCGATTGTTGATGCCCAGCAACTGAGCCCCCAGTCGCGACGCCCGCTCCAGCTCCTCCTTATCGTGCACTTCGGTCAAAGCGGTCATCGCGCATGCCTGCACAGCTTCAAAGCACGCCCGCCACTCCTCATCCCGCAGGACCGACAACATCAGCAGGATCATGTCGGCCCCCTGGCTTCTCGCCTCATACACCTGCCACGGCGTGACCACGAAGTCCTTGCACAGCACGGGTTGGGGCACCACCCCGCGCACCCGCTTGAGATCCTCGAACGACCCGTTGAAATACGGGCCGTCGGTCAAGACCGATATGGCCGTCGCCAACGGGCGGTAGGCGGCGGCCACCGACAACACGTCCAAATCAGCCCGCAGCACGCCTTCCGAGGGAGACGCTCGCTTGCACTCCAGGATGAACGCCGTGCCCGCAGGCTGCCACGGCCGATCCGAACGAACCCAGGAGGGCTGAGGGTTCTCCGCTTGACGGCGGGCCACGTCCATCCGCTTGCGTTCGACGATCTCAGACAGCGCCACGAGTCGCCTCCCGCCATCGCTCCAGGCGGTCCAGGCCCCGACGCCGGGACAGAACCTCCATACCCATCTGCACGCCATCTCGTATCGAGTCTGCCCGACCGGATAGCCACAACAACGCGCCCGTATTGAACGCGACCGCCTGTCGATGCACCGACGCCCCCTGCCCCCCTAATAGGCCCAATAGCCACCGTGCATTGTCCGCTGGACTTCCGCCGCTCAAAGCTTCGAGAGGCGCTTCCTCCAGCCCCACCTCCGACGGCCGCAAAGTCATCTCTTGGAGCCGTTCCTCGCGCCAGCACACGCACTGGGTCGGACCATGCAAAGCGATTTCGTCGACTCCCGACCCATGAACCACCAGCGCCCCACGGCACCCCAGCCTGGCCAGCGTCTCTGCCATGGGACGACACCACCGCTCGTCATACACCCCCACCACTTGATAAGGCGGGGCCGCAGGATTCAACAGGGGGCCCAGCAGGTTGAAGATGGTCCGGGTCTTCAATGTTCTCCGGACGTTCATGGCCGCCCGCAGCCCGCCATGATATTGCGGCGCAAAGAGGAAGCAGATGCCCGCTTCGTCCAAGACCCGACGCGACGCCACCGGCGCCATCTCGACCGCCACCCCGACCGCTTCCAAAACGTCGGCTGAACCGCACTGCGACGAGACGGAGCGGTTGCCATGCTTGGCCACACGCAACCCCAGTTCGGCTGCCACGACCGCTACCGCCGTCGAAATGTTGACCGTCCCCCGTCCGTCGCCCCCCGTGCCGCAAGGATCGGCGTACTCATAGGATGGTCTCGGAAACGGTACCGCCGCTGCCCGCAGGGCCGACGCCGCCCCCGTCAAGACGTCCGGCGTCTCTCCCCGAGTCTTGAGCGCCACCAGCAGGGCCGTGATTTCGATATCGTTCAGCTCTCCCCGCACCAGCGCCCCAAACAGCTCGCGGGCGCCCTCCTCCTGCAGCGTTGCGCCCTCGAGGAAAGCCTTCAGCGCGTCGCCCATGCCAGCACGTTGTCCAGGAAACGCCCCCCCTGCGGGGTCAATATCGATTCAGGGTGGAACTGTACCCCGAGAAGCTTTTCTGTCCGATGCTCGACCGCCATGACGGTGTCCCCCGTTCTGGCGGTCACTTTCAACACGTCGGGAACCGAAGACGCCGCCAGCGAATGGTATCGAGCCACCGGCATGGGAGATGG
Organism: Candidatus Xenobia bacterium; assembly: GCA_036501005.1. GTDB lineage: Bacteria > Vulcanimicrobiota > Xenobia > RGZZ01 > DASYBA01 > DASYBA01. Next base: position 7,791 of record DASYBA010000168.1, read on the forward strand.
TAATCCGGCAAACACGCCCTGGCCGTCGTGCACGACCGGTGAAGCCTTGCCGTGGACGATGCATCCGGCGGATCCCACCACACCCCCGAGAGCTTCCACCATGGCCTGATGCCCCAGGCAGACGCCAAACATGGGCACTTTGCCCACACCCTGTCGAATCAGTTCAATACAACATCCCGCCTCTGCGGGCGCTCCGGGTCCTGGCGACAGCACCACCAGGTCCCGCGCCATCTCCAGGGCCTGCCTCACGGACACGTCGTTCCGCCACACGTCGACCTCGCAGCCCCGCTTCTGGAACTCATCCACCAGGTTGAACGTAAAGGAATCAAAGTTGTCGATAAAGAGGACTCTCATGGGTCCAAGGCCGACAGCACCGCTTGCGCCTTGCGACGGGTCTCCGCCGCTTCTGCCTCGGGCACGGAATCGTACACCACGCCGGCGCCGGCCCGCACGCTCGCCATCCCGTTCTGGACCAGCGCCGACCGAATCACGATGGCAGTATCGAATTCGCCTTCCCAGGAGTAGTAGCCGACCGCACCGCCGTACGGACCTCGCCGGGTCGCCTCCAGCTTGCGCAGAAGTTGGGCCGCCTTGAGCTTGGGCGCCCCCACCAGCGTGCCCATGTTCATGGACGCCTGGTAGGCGTGCAGCGCATCGAGGTCGCTCCGCAACTCACCTGATACATACGATACCAGGTGCATGACATGCGAATAGCGATCGACCGTCAGGAGACGATCCACCCGCCGGGTGCCCGGGACCGACACCCGTGCAACGTCGTTGCGAGCCAGGTCCACCAGCATCATGTGCTCGGCAAGTTCTTTCTCGTCCAACCGCAGCTCGGCTTCCAGCCGGCTGTCCAGGTCAGCGTCGATGGTCCCGTCGGCTGCAAACCCCCGGGGCCGCGTGCCCGCGATCGGGCGGATCTCCACCCGGCGCGGCTGGCCGGAGACTTTGACGCTGGTCTCGGGACTGGACCCGTACAGCACGTCCTCTTTGCGACGGACGTAGAACATGTAGGGACTGGGGTTTTTCGCACGCAGCTTCCGATACGCCGCGAGCGGGTCGGGACAGGGCCGGCGAAACGTGCGGGAGGGGACGATCTGGAACACGTCGCCGGCCACGATGTGCCGCTTGGCGTCCTGCACGGCCAGACCGTATTCCTCGTCCGACTGGTCGACTTCAACCGGCTGGTCCATGCCTCGCACAAACGGTGACGGCCGCACCTCGGGCGCCTCGCACGTCGCCGTCAACTTCTCCATGGCCGCGATCGCATCGGCGTAAGCGGCCTGATCCATGGCCCCGCCGAACACATGCGTCAGGAGCGTGGTGCTTCGCTCGCGGTGATGGATGACGGCCATCACCTCGGGCAGCCAGAACACGAAATCCGGATAGCCGTGCCAGTCGTCCAAAGACCGGGGCAGATCCTCGTACACCTCGAGCAGATCGTAGGCAAACACGCCGAACACCCCCAGGGTCAGAGGGGCTGGCTGGCTGGTCAGCTTCCAGTTGCGGGCCAGGGCCCGCACCGCGTCGAGGGGAGAGGGTGCCTTCAGCCTCTCCAGCTCGGAGCCTTGACGAGGAAAAGGAGCGAATTCAAACGTCGCCTTGTCCTGTTCGACTTTCACCTGGGCTTTGTCGAACAATTGCTTGCCCAGCCACGGCATGATGCTGAGGCCGTTGGGGCTGAGGGGGACCGCCGTCACCGTATTGCCCCGACCCTCCAGCCGCATGGCCGAGCGCAGCACCAGCAGGCTTCGCTCCCCCTGCCGGGTCGTTACGTCGGCGCTTTCCAGGAGCAGCGTATCGGGCCTTTGGCCATGATCGGTCCAGGCGGTAAAGACGTCCAGCGGATCGGGACAAAGCGATAGACGCCGCGACAGCGGCATGACCTCCCCTGGCTTGACCTGGACTGCCGTCACGGCAGGCTCTTGCCGACCGCAGCCACCACCGATCGAAGCTGGTGCATGAGACTCTCGAACTGGGCCGGATAGAGCGACTGCATGCCGTCCGACAACGCTTCCTTGGGATTGCGGTGCACTTCGATGATCACGCCGTCGGCCCCGCAGGCGGCGGCCGCCAAAGCCATGGGGCCGACCAGTTCCCGCACGCCCGTGCCGTGGGATGGATCGACCATGACCGGCAGATGGCTATGCTTCTTGATGTAAGGGATGGCATTCAGGTCCAGCGTATTGCGGGTGGCCGTTTCGAACGTCTTGATGCCCCGTTCGCACAAGATGACGTTGGGATTGCCTTCCGATACGATATATTCGGCCGCCAGCAGCCAGTCTTCAATCTTGGCGGCCATGCCTCGTTTCAAGACGACCGGCTTGCGACACTGCCCCAGGGCCTTCAAGAGGGCGAAATTCTGCATGTTGCGGGCCCCCACCTGAAGCGCCGAGCAGTGTTCGACGACGGCCTCGACGTCGGCGACATCGACGACCTCCGTCACGGTCGGGAGCCCGAGTTCTTTGCCCACCGACTCCAGATGCTTCAGGCCCACCACCCCCAGGCCCTGAAAACTATAGGGACTGGTGCGAGGCTTGAACGCTCCCCCCCGCACGGCGTGCGCCCCGGCCGCCTTGACCTGGCGAGCCGTATCGGCCAGTTGCTCCCGGCTCTCCACCGCGCAGGGCCCGGCGATGACGACAAACTGGTGGCCCCCCACCGACACCCCGCCCAGGTCGACCACGGTGTCGTGCGGGTGCATCTCCCGACTCACCATCTTGTAGGGGGCCAGGATGGCCCGGGCGCTCTCCACCATGGGATGGTTCTCCAGCCGCAGCGTGGCCAGCACCCGTTCATCGCCCAGGGCCCCCAGCACGACCCGTTCCGTGCCCGGCAAATACAGCGGCTTGAGCCCGCACCCTTCGATGCGGGCCAGCAATTCGTCGGCGTCGGCCTTGGTCGCCTCTGGTTTGAGTACGATGATCATGCGGTCAGGTTTCCCGCACCGCCAGGGGAACCCTCCACAGGCCCGAAACGGCAGGGCCCTATGCATTGGATGTCCGACCAGATCGTATACCAGATCTTTCCCGACCGGTTTGCCATCGGGGGCCCGCACACGTCGGACAGCAAGCTGGCCTTGCCCCAGTACGCCCACGGCCAGCACCGGCGATGGACTGACTCGCCCTTGGGCGGCCAGGACTTCTTCGGCGGCGACCTGCAGGGCATCATCGACCGGCTGGACTACCTGGCCGAGCTGGGCGTCACGACGCTCTACCTGACGCCCATCTTCCAGGCGCCCAGCAACCACAAATACGATACGACCGACTACCTCCAGGTCGATGCCCAGTTCGGGGACGACCAGCGTCTACGCACCCTCATCGAGGCTCTCCATGGGCGGGGCATGCGCCTGATCATGGACATCTCCATCAACCACGTGAGCGATAGACATCCGTGGTTCGTCAAAGCTCGGAACGGAGAATCCCCCTATCGAGACTGGTTCACGTTCAAGCCGGACGGGCGCTACCTGTGCTGGCGGGACCACGGGCACATGCCCGAGCTGGACCTGCGTCGACCGGACCTGCAGGATCGGCTGTTCCGACAGCCCGACAGCATCATGCAACACTATCTGGCCATGGGGCTGGATGGCTGGCGGTTGGACGTGGCGGCCGACATGGGCATCTCCGTCATGGAAGCGCTGCGTGAAGCCATTTCGATACGATATGCCGACCGCATATTGATAGGCGAGGTGATGGCGTTCGTCGCAGGTTTCGTAGGAGACTCCCGGCGCTACCATGGCGTGATGAACTACTATTTCCGGGATGGGGCGCTGGCCTGGCTGAACGGCCGAGTCAGTGGCTTGCAGTTGATCGAAGCTTTGCGGGACGCCTCCAGAGAAGGCATCCTGTCGTCATGGAACATGCTGTCCAGCCACGACACGCCTCGGCTGGCGAACCTCCTCCCGCAAGCCTGGCAACGCTGGCTCGCGCTGGTGCTGCAGTTCACTACGCCGGGCGTGCCCGTCGTGTACTATGGCGAAGAAGTCGGCATGCAAGGCGGCTTCGATCCCGACTGCCGCCGGCCCATGCTGTGGGATGCGAGCGACTGGTCTCCAGAAACGGTCGGGTGGTATCGAACACTGATCGAGTTGCGAAGAACGAGGAGAGAGCTTCGCGAAGGGTGCTTCATCGCACTCAGCCACGTCTTGAATACGGAGACTGTGGCCTTCATTCGCCACACCGACGTGCCCCAGGAGGTGTCCCTGGTGGCGGTCAATCCCAGCGACAAGCCCTTCAAAGCCGTCCTGCTCCTCCCCTACCCGCACCTCTATCACGACCTGCCCTTGCGCGACGCGCTGGGGTCGCACTCCCATTTGAAGATGGGGGCGGGGTCGGTCGATGTCGAAGTCGCCCCCAGGTCGGCCGCAGTGTGGGTGCCGGACGACTCCCGCTATCGGAACTACACCTTCTTCAAGGGTGCGTAGCGGCCCAGGCCTGAATCTGGCGGTACAACTCAGGCTTGGTCAGGGTCTTGGAGAGGCCCATGAATTGGTAGATGGTGGCCATCGGCAAGCCCGGCAGGGACGGGCTGGAAGGTACTGTCTGGTACTCCCCGGCGGGAGTGCGTACCAGGATCTCGACTTGTCCATCGCGCTTCAAGCGCCAGACTTCCGGGACCCCAAGGGCGGCATATACCGGCAGGCGCTCGATGACTGTTTTTGTTACCTCGACTTCGATGGCCAGGTCGGGGGGCGGATCCTCGAGCAGGTCAAGCGTATCCTGGGCCCGCATCTTGACGCAGTGCTGAATCCAATAACACTCGTCGGGCTCCAGGCCTCGATCCAGATCCTCTCGGCGAAGCGTCACCATGCCGCCGATCTCGTAGTCCACCTCGTTGGCCTCCATCAGGTGCTCGAGGACGTGGCTGAGAACGCTCTTGCCTCTTTCATGCTTGGTTCCGGGCGACAAGATCTCCAGCCTCCCCCGATCGTACGTCACGTGGATGTGCCGATCCCCGATGAGGTCGAGAACCTTGCTGTAGCCCAGCCAGTCGGTCTGCATGAAGACCGAGTCTGTGGTGGACTTCTGCGGCGCAATGGTCATGGCTAGAGTATACCACATCTTCCCCGGCCTGCGGGCGTGTGGTAGACTGTGGCATAGGATTCACGGAGGGTGGAAGCTTGGGACGCAAGGCGTTCTTGACCGGGGGCTCGGGATTCGTCGGCATCAACGTGGCACAGGCCCTGCTGGCGGCGGGCTGGGAAGTGACCGCGCTGCATCGGGCCACGTCCGATACGACGTATTTGCGCAGGTTCCAGATCGAGCTGGCCCCGGGCAGCACGACGGAGATGGCCTCGCTCATCAACGCCATGCCGGAGGGCACCGAGGTGGTCTTCCACGTAGCGGGCAGCACCAACCTGTGGCGGGCTCGCAATGAAGACCAGACTCGCGACAACGTAGACGGCACCCGCAACGTCGTCGAGGCCTGCCTGGACCGCAAAGTGCGTCGCCTCATCGTCACCTCGTCGGTGGCCTCGTGGGGGCCCATCGACGGCCTGATCGACGAGCGCACCCCGCAAAAGGGGGGCTCGTCCTGGATCAACTACCAGAAGACCAAGTACGAAGCCGAGCAGGTCGCCAAGAAAGGCATGAGCCGCGGCCTGGAAGTCGTCATCATGAACCCGTGCTCGATCATGGGCCCGTACGACGTCGGCACGTGGAGCCGCATGTTCACCCTCATCAAGAACGGCAAGCTGCCGGGCGTGCCGCCCGGGACCCGCAGCTTTGCGCACGTCTGGGAAGTGGCGTTGGCCCACGTATCAGCCGCCGAGCACGGCCGCAGCGGAGAGCACTATCTGCTGGGCGGCACGAACGCGTCGATGCTCGAGATGGTGCAGATCATGTGCAAGCTGATGGGCAAGAAAGAACCGAAGAGTGCGCTGTCGGAAAAGCTGATGCCGATTGTCGGCGTGTTGGGCCAATTCTTCGCCGAGTTGCGGCACCGGGTGCCCGACATGACGCCGGAGGCCGCTGCCTTGACGAGCACGCGATATACCTGCCTGGCGGAGAAGGCGCAGAAGGAGCTCGGGTTCAAGGTGGTCGGCCTGGACAACATGGTGAAGGACTCCTACGACTGGCTGGTCGCGGAGGGAAGGTTATGATGAAATACTGGCTCGGCCTTTTACTGGTGGCCGCGATTTTGATCCCTGGGTTCGCGCAGGGCCTCACCTCGGGGGTCGAGGTGGGCGGCAGGTTGTCGTCTTACGGCCCCAAGCACTTGACGGGTCCCGACAAGGGCACCAACACCTGTCCCGTCTGCAGGTACGGCCTGCTCCCCTCGGTCCAGGTGTGGGTGAACACCGACAAGGCCGAGAATGTCGTAGCGCTGGCGGCCGCCCTGCACCAGGCCGTGCAACTGCATGGCGGGCTGCAAGCGCATGGCGGCCTGCACGCGTTCATTACGGTGCTAAGGCCGCAGGCACAGTTCGCCGAGGTGGAGAGCTTGGCGAGCCAGGCCAACTACCACGACGTCGCCATCATGTGGCTGGATCCGTGCAGCAAGTCCGTATCCGACTATCAGATCAACATGAGCAAGGAAGTCGCCAACACCGTCTTCGTGTCTAGCGAAAACAGGGTTCGACATAAGTTCGTGAACCTGGTCGCCGACGCGAAAGGCCTGGCCGCCCTCCAGTCCGCCATCTCCGACCTGTTCTGAAGGCGGCGGCCGGGGACGGTCCGAAGTGAACCTTCGTGCCGTCCCCGTTTGACTTTCTCGAGCTCGACCCGGGCCACGCGCCCCGGCCGGTGGCCATTCGCTGCCGAGACTGCGGAACGCCCATCATGCGGGGCGAAGATTACTGCCGCCAGTGCGGGGTCAGACTCGAGGAGCGTGCCCTGGAACTGGAGACGGTGCGCCATGTCGTGCCCACCTCGGGCGTCGAGGTGCCGCTCTGCCCGCACTGCGGCGCCCCCGTGGCCTCGGAAGACACCGTGTGTCCGGTCTGCGTCGCCGCCTTGCACGAAGCACCCAAGCCGCATCGGCCAGTCCCGCACATCGAGGCGGATCCGACTCGCTTCTGCGCGGTCTGCGGCGGTTATAACGAACCCGACGCCACCGTATGCAAGGACTGCCAGACGCCCTTGAAGGCCGAGGCACCGGTGAGCAAGAGCCCGCCGAGGGTCGTCCCCCACCCGGCCCGGCACATCAATCTTGACTAGGGCGTCGTCGGGATCAGGTTGAAGGTCATGGAGCCGTGACCTTCCTGATGGAAGGTGAGCTGGCTGGGAACGGCGCCCTGGTTCACTTCGAATACCAGGTATCCGACATTCATGCCAGCCATGCGCATGGAGCTCATGGTCAGGGTGCTCAGGTGCTCGTTGACCTTGTACGTGCTGCCCTGCTGATCGCTCAGGTTCCACGTGCCCTCCGTCATCTGCATGATGTTGGAGGTGTTCTGGACCGTGCCTTCGACGATACAGAAGACGTGCCCATCGGCGGGCTTGTACTTGTCGTTGAAGCTATCCTGGAAGCGGACGTTGGTGATGCAGACCTGCAGCTCGGTGGTGTTCTGGATGATGGGCCGGAACGCTTCGGGCAGCGGGTTCGGGTTGTAGACCGGAGGTTGGACGAGGGTCGGGGGCGCGGCCGCCGGCGGCGCATCGTCAGCCGGGGCAGGCGGCACGTCGGCCTGGATGTGGGGCGCAGTGACCGCCAACGCACCATGCTTCCTGGGGGCGTCTCCCGTGACAATTTTGTCCAGCCGCCAGCCCGCCTGGCTCTGCGTCACCTGTCGGTGCATGGCCTTCGCCAGGTTCTGCAGAGGCACCATGAGCTGATCGCCGGACATGACCGTCTTGCCGGTCACAGGCTGGCCGTCAATCTTGACCTGATTGCCATCCTCGGCAACCACCGAGCCAGTCTTGAGGGCGACCGACTCGGCCACCACATAAGGCTGTCCGGATGCCATGACCACGTGAACGTCCGTCTTGGCCCCGTCGATGTACAGTAGACCGCTCGGCTCCACGACCTTGCCGGGGATGACCACGTCGTGCTTGAGGGCCGGCGGGGCAGGCTGGGCGGGCTGATCGTCAACCATGGCCACGGCGGGCGCCGGCTGGGCCGGTTCTGGCGCAGGCACGACGGGCGCAGCCGCAATCTTCTGAGCGGGGGCCACCGTGGGCACCGCTACCGTCTGGGAGTCACTGGGTGAGTCGACCCGAGCTGAGCCGACAGAGTCACCCGCCACGTCGATGGGCTTCATGGCTGGCGTGGCGGCGACGGTAGGCGCAAGGGCTGGCGCCGCCGTCTTGGCGGGCAGTAGATAGTACAGGCCGAGAAGGCCCAAGAGAATGATGAGGGTGGCGCCGAACCCGAGAGCAAAAGTCGCCAAGGTGGAACGGAGCCCGTTGGAAGCCAGGGGGGCCGTGAGAGGGGCCTGGGTCAGGGGCGGCAGCGGGGGGATGGGAATGGGAGGACCATCCATCGGCGGCCGCTGGCGGGTGGGGTTGCTGGGCGTCGGCGGCGAGAACCGAGCCGGCTTGCTGACGCCCATGTGGGGCGGCTGCACCTGTTCCCGGGAGCGCTGTAGCATCCGCTCGACCGTAGGGCTCGTTCTACCAAACACCGCTAGACTCGTCCTCCTCTGTTCCCCAGTATATACCGACGAGACGGGCGGAAGTCAGCCCTTGGCGCACAGAATTTGAAAACAATTTGTTAACTGTGGGAATTCTTACTTCCGAGACTTGAGCATCTCCTGAAGGACGGCACTCGTTCCACCCGACCGATCGATGTTCTGGAAGTACACCAGACCGTCGCGGTACTGGGCATAGACGTTGGCTTTCATGACCTGGAGCTCGCCCGACATGGTGAGACTCTCCAGGACCTTGGAGGCCACCCACTCCGCGAAACCTTCCATCTTGAGCGGCTCGGCCGAGAAGATGCCGTGATCGTACTGCCAGCAGTGGCCGAGTTCGTGCGCCATGGAATGCAGCGTGAGGCTGGGCGACAACCCGAAGGGCACGTACAGATCCAGGCTCGCCACGTCCATGCCTCGGACGTGCGCCGTGCTGTAGCCGTAGCCGTCCGCTCCCGCCATGCCGCGAATGTCGGCCAGCGTGACCCAGTGCGTTACCACCGGGTGGTCGAGCTTCAACCCAAGACGCTGCTCGAGGGTCTCCCGCACCAGCTTGTACAGGTAATCCATCTGGGGCCAGGTGGACACCGTATAGGCGTGGAGCATCTGCCTGCGCAGCTCCTCGGCCGACATGGCCACTGCCTTGGGGCGGATGTCGATCATCTGCAGGTCGGGGTGGGTCTCCATCCTGAGGCCCGCCACCGCGACGAGGTTCTTCAGCGGCGCATAGTCGGTGCCGTCGGTGGTCGTCACGCCGTCCAGCACCTGGCCGTCTACGGTGACCTGCCCCGCCTCATTCTTGGCGAGGGGTAGTCCGAGGGCATGGGTGAACGCCCGCACGTCCACCCGCATGGTGTCCTGGCCACCCATGGTGGCGTCGAAGCGCTGGTTGTTGACATAGAGCGTCCAGTGCGGGTCCGCGAACACCAACCCGGTACACAAGACCAGAAGGAGCAACGCGCGGCGCATCACTCGTGCCATACGCCCAGGGCCCGGCGAACGGTCAGGAGCTGACCCACATGATAGGCGTTGTGATCGGCCACCAGCAAGGCTTCGCGCAAAAGCGTCTGGCCGTCGCCCCAGGGGAACGGGGTGTAGAGATCGCCCTCCGACACCAGCTTGCACATGGCCGCATGGTCGGATTTGAAAGCCTCCACGCTCTCGATCCAGGCCGCGGCGCTGGGAGACGACTTCGGCCAG